>SPCK01000114.1 GCA_004525355.1 Spirochaetales bacterium | reverse complement strand
GGCTGGAAGCCAGGGTGCGAGGGCGATCAGGATCGCTGGATCGGCGGCGATATCGGCCAGGGCGGCCGCTACAAACCTGCCCATCGTCGCCGGGGTCAATGCCGCAGATTGTCCTGATACCACAATAGAGGCACGCAACGCATCCCTGGCCGAGGCAGCGGAGGCGGCGTAGGACAGACCGGCCGCGAGGAAACCGGAAGGAATACTACCGCGTCGATCAGCGGCAATGGCTGTCCATGCTTGCGCGGACGCCGACAGTGGCATGGGTACTTGATAGGCTTCGCTGGGAGTACCCGACATCGACCACGCACTGTAATCGAAGAAACCGGACTTGAGCACAGAAAGCGGATCGGTCGACGACAGGCTTGCGGATATGGAGCCCCTTGCGGGAAAGAACAGCGAGCCGACCAGTCGCCCTTTTACGTCCAGGCTGAGCCGCTCGTCCTGGAAACCCTGGCGGGCTATACGAATTTCGTGAGGCCCGGCGGACAGGAATATCGGAGTGGAACCGGAAACTCGATAGACGCCGTCCGCGAAGACGGCGGCGTCGGGCGGGTCCACGCGGAAGACGTATTCAGCGCCGTTGTGCCTGATTCCAGGCAGGACGATCATGGCAAAAAGTATGGCGACCAGGGCGAGGCTGTACAGTACCGCCAGATAGCGGCCAGGCTCGACGCCGAGGATGGGCTTCAGGCGAACCTGGGCTTCGTCGACATCCTTTTGTGTGATTCTCTTATCTTCATTCATCGCTTGGGATTATATGAGCCGCCGCCGAGGCTTGTCAACGCGACGGAAAGATGGTAGTTTTTTGTCCCGATGAAGCAGAAAACCAGTTTCCTTGAGTCCCTTAAAAATTTCACTGAACGGGTGCTTACCGCCAGGAAACGCAGGCGGCTCGCACTCAAGCTCAAGCAACAATCCAAGCACTGGCTTCGCGACTGGCTCGAGGCGATCCTCTGGGCGGTCTGCATGGTGCTCGTCATAAACCAGTACCTGTTCCAGATGTACCGCATCCCCACGGCGTCAATGTCCGGCACGCTCGAGGTCGGCGACATGATTTTCGTGAACAAGCTGGTCTACGGCCCTGAGATCCTGCCCGGGTTGGCCAAGATCGACGGATTTCGCGAAGCCCGCAGAGGCGAGGTCGTTGTTTTCGAGAATCCGTCGTACCTGTCGCGCGGCCCGGTATTCACCATACTCCAGCAATTCATCTACATGGCCACGTTGACGATGGTCGATATCGATCGCGACGAGAACGGCGAGCAACGGGTTCACTACCTGATCAAGCGAGCGGTCGGCGTGGGCGGAGACATCATGCGTGTGCGGAACGGCGAGATGGAATACCGTTTCCGCGGTTTGGGCGACTGGGTTCCCGAGCGACAGTATATGGCGAGCGGCGGCGGATCGTACCCGATCAGTCGCCTTATTGCCCCCAATGATTATGATGGCATAGCGCAGGCGGGCGTCAACGCGGCGTATCTCGAGATGGGGCTCATTCCATCCGAAGCGAACGGTTCCCCGCGGCTCTATGACGAGGCGGCCTTCAATACCGCCCGGATGAACGAGCTGTCGTCGGCCTATCCCCACCAATTCCGGGTGGTTGCCGAGGACAGGAAACTACGTCTCGGCTGGTACATTCCCGACGGGCGTATCTTTACCATGGGCGACAACAGGGACAACTCAAAGGACGCGCGCTGGTTTGGGGCGGTGAACCTCAAGAAGGTGCTGGGACATGCGCTGTTCGTATACTGGCCCCTGCCGCGAGTCGGCGGAATACGCTAGGCGGACACATGAAGCGCTTGGAATCGTTCCAGACGGCACGCCATCGCCGACAACGCCTGTTCAGGAGTATCCAGTTTCTGATCATCTTCTTTATCCTTTTCCAGTTCATCGATACGTACCTGGTCACGTCAGTCGCGGCGGTATCGGTGACCATGGAACCGAGCATACATCCGGGCGACCGCCTGGTCGTGCTTCCTTCGGCCTATGGGCTTGAACGCTTGTTCGCGCGCGGCAAGATAGCCGTCAGGAGTCCGATGCGAGGCGACGTGGTCTTGATCAGGCCACCGTCCTCGGAACCCATTCCCTGGGTTCGGGCCGCCGTGATCAATGTATCCGATTTCCTTACCCTGCGGTCGATCAAGTCACTCGCGAACGCTATCGGTCCGAAGCTCATCAAACGCGTTGTCGCCTTGCCCGGCGACAGCGTACGCATGAACGATTTCATCATCCAGGTCAGGGTAGCCGGCACCGGCCATTACCTTACCGAATATGAAGTGTCCGGCCTGTCCTACGATATTCGCACCAAGCGACTGCCGGATGGGTGGACGGACGAGCTGCCGTTGTCGGGGACGTTCCCCGACAAACAGCTTGGGCCCGATGAATACTTTGTCATCGGTGACGATAGGCTGAGCTTCTCGGATTCGCGTTTGTTCGGTCCCATTTCCGCCGACCACATACTGGGAAAGGTAGCATTCTGCTACTGGCCCTTCAAGCGTCAGCCGTTCAACTAACGATGATGCCCGCGATCGACCTGTCGCAGCGGCCGGTCTCGCTGTATGTTCACGTTCCCTTCTGCGCGTCGCGATGCGCATACTGTGATTTTCATAGCTCGATACCGACGGACGAAGAGCGGCTGCGTTGGATCCTGGCGGTCGAGCGGCACCTTGACGGACTGGAACGTATCTTCCGACCTGCTGGCTATGAGACGCTCTATATCGGCGGGGGAACTCCCAGTTTCCTGCCTGTCCCTCAATTGAGCCGCCTCCTGGGCAGGTTGCTGGCTGGGACCGGCGTGCCTCGTACGCCGATCGAGGCTACCATGGAGGCCAATCCCGAAGATATCGACAGCACGCTGCTGTCCGTACTGGCGGATGCGGGGCTGAACAGGATCAGCGTCGGTGTCCAGAGTCTCGAGGACGACGCCAGGAACTGCTCACGCAGACGGGGCAATGCTGATTCTACCCGCGCGCGCCTGGAGACACTGGCTTCGCGATGGCGGGGCCGGCTCTCAGCGGACCTGATCTACGGATTGCCCGGTCAGAGCGTTGATGGCCTTGCCCGTGATATCGGGTATCTTGCCGATCTGGGGTTCAGCCATGTGTCGCTGTACGAGCTCACCCTGTCCGACGAATCACCGATGGCGCGCGCCGCTGACGTAGGGGAAATCGCCTTGCCTGGAGAGGACGAGCGGCACGAGCGGTACGTCGCGGCCAAGGAGACGCTGCGCGGACGGGGATATCAGCGATATGAAGTGTCGAACTGGTGCAAACCAGGTCAGGAATGCAGCCACAATCAGCGCTACTGGCGGATGGGAGACTGGCTCGCGCTGGGGCCATCCGGCTCGGGTAATCTGCGCCTTGATGGGGGCAGGTTCCTTCGTCTGGACAATCCGGCCGATGATATGCTCTACGCCTCCGATCCCTTGGCTTCCTGCACCATCAGTACGATAGAAACCGACGACGCCATGTTCGAGGTACTCATGATGGCTCTGCGTACGAGCGAGGGTCTCGGCGTAGAGGATTTCAGAAAGCGTTTCGGTGTGGAGCCTTCCGACGCGTTCGGGGAAGCCGTGGTCCGGTATCCGCACTTGGTATCGCTCCGGGAAGGTCGCTACGTTCCGAGCGACGAAGGGATGGATCTCCTGAACGTCGTTCTCGTGGCCTGTCTCGACGCCTTGCAGGGAAACAAGGCAGGCGGGCATGTATAGAGCGCCGTGTGTGTGTCGGGTCCAGGCTCCCAGAATACAAAAAGGCCGCCCATACCGGATGGGCGGCCAGGCAACGACGGGGCAGTGTTATTTTTTTCTCGGAATGACGGGAACGAAACTTGCGGGATTCGGCAGGATGAAATCCCTGGGGAGTTCGTAGCTGCCCGAGAGCAACCATGTTTGATTGCGGCCAAGGAGTCCGCCTGTGCCTCGCAACGAACCGCGGACGGTCAGCTTGGAGCCATCGCGTTTGATGGTGCAATCGTATACCTTGCCATCCTTCGGATCGATGATCGTACCCTTCCAGTCCTTTCCCTTGGGCTGGAGCTCGTACACGAAATCGACTCCGCACATCGGGGGCGAGCCGGCCAGTTCATCGGCCAGCTTCTTCTTGATCGCGATGGTGTCGTCGATCACGTCGGTATCCTTGTTTATCGTCGCTATCATCCTTCCGTAAAGCTTCCCGCTGTACATGTACAGGTACACGAACGCGGTCGGCTTGTCCGTCTTGTCGTCGATTATCTTCCATACGCCCAGCACATCGTCCGCGAACGCGGAGGCGGTGCCGATTACCATGATCAAAAGCACGACGACCGCGAACAATCTGGTTCTTCTCATACCTACTCCTTCAAATGGATCGGCGATGTTCCGGGGGAATCGCCTTGAGGATCAGTATAATCCAATAGTCGCGAACGTGCATGCAAAAGAACCTGCAAGATGGAAACATCCCATATGTGTTACACGAAGAAATCGTAGCGAGCCTTGCGGGCCTCCGCCTTGGTCTGGCGAAAGCCGACGTTGAACAATCGTTCCGCTCCCACGGAGGAAGGTGGCCCGTGTCCGGGAAGCACGATGCAATCATCGGCCTGGTTCAGAATTTTCTGGTTCAATTGGTCCTTGAGCAGACTGTTGCTGTACTGGCTCATCGTACGGCCGATAAATCCGGAATACAGTGCGTCACCGGTGAACAGCATCTTGCCGAGACGGAACACGACGGAGTCGGCGCTGTGACCGGGGACCGATATGGTGCGGATGTCGATACCGCAGGCGGTAAACGTGTCACCATCGTGCACCACGCGGCAGGGCACTCCGTCAATATCTGCGTTGCTGGAGTATACCTGCGCGTTGTATATCTTCAGAAGCGTGGCCAGGCCCGCCACATGGTGCGGATGCTTGTGGGTGACGAGCACGGACGTGATGTCGTAGCCCTTCTCCTCGATGAACCCAAGCAGGTCGATGGTAAAGGCGGCAGGATCGACCAGCAGGGCCTCTCTGCTCTCGTCATTACCGACCAGGTAGACATTGGCGGATCCGAAAAGCGAGTAATGGAAGAACACCGTCATTGGGCGACATCCTCGGTTTCGCGTATCGCTTCCTGAAGGTTTGAATACTTCCAGGAAACATTCTTCTCATGGTTTTCAAGAAAGTAAGCCTTCTTGAGATTGCAGTCCACGAAGTCCGTGTTTTCAAAATCCGATAGAATGAACCGGGAATTGTACAGGTTGGAATAGTTGAAGGTGCAGGCTACGGTTTTCACGCCGTCGAAGTTGTTGTGGATCAATTCGGAGTTCTCGAAGGTTGCGTTGAGCAAGTGGGACCCGGCGAATGAACAGAACATGGCGTCCACTCCCGAGAAGTCGCAGGAATCGATTTCGCAGAAATCGAAAAAGCACATGCGGAAGGTACTTCCGGCGAAGATCGTGTTCTTGAGGATGGCACGCGAAAAGGAACATGCAAAGAAGCGCTTGCCGGAAAGATCGGCACCTTCGAGGCGAAGGCCGGCCATGTTGAGGCTTTTTATCGTTTGGGATCCCGCGAGCCTCGACAGGACGCCTTCGGTAAACCCGTTCACGTCGGGGTGATGAACCGCGCAGTATTCGGCCCCGGAGAGAGCCGTGGCGTCGCAGCTGGAATTCGCGCAGTGTTTGAACTCGAACATCGGGTTTGCCTCCAATGTATGTAGCACCGTGGCACAGGATAGCCCATTGGCCAGGCTCCATCAAGCGGCGCGCTTGCCAAAACCGTCCTGCCGTCGTACACTGCGGGAATGTGCCTGTTCTGCGGCTCCTTGCTCCCGGCTGGGAAGATTCATTTTCGCGACCTGTGTCCGGAATGCGGGCGGAATCTGCACATTTGTCGGCATTGCGGCTTCTACAAGCCGGGCGTATATCGGGACTGTGCCGAAACCGTACCCGAAGAAGTTCCCGACAAGGACAAGATGAATTTTTGCGAGTATTTTTCTCCGTTGGCCGCGCTTCCTGATGGCAGCGGTCCGGAACGCAAGGCCAAGGATGCCAAGAACGCTTTTGATGGACTATTCGGCTGACAGGGTATTGTCCAAGTCGGCTGCTCAGCCTGCGCCCAGTCAGCCGAAAGCGGAACGATCGCCCGAAACAGGAATACCAGAGACACGATGAAAACGAAATATGACCAGGTTGTCGCTTTCTATGATTCGGGCGTAGGCGGCCTCCCGTATCTCGAGGTGGCGAAAAGGCTGTTGCCGGCCGAGCGCTATGTCTATCTTGCCGACCGAGACGGTTTCCCGTATGGCACCAAGTCGCGCGAGCAGGTCGTGGACCTCGCCCTCAGCGCTGTCGATGCGTTGATACGGACCCACCGCCCCAAGGCCGTCGCCGTGGCCTGCAATACGGCATCCGCGGCGGCGTTGCAGGAACTCAGGCGGGCCTTTCCCGAAACGCCCATCATCGGAACCGTTCCCGCCGTCAAGCCCGCGGCGGCCAGTTCCCGTTTGCGCCGCATCGGCGTCATTGCCACCGCGCGCGCAGCCGAGGATCCGTATGTGCTCGACCTGATCGCGCGCTGGGCGCCGGATTGTTTCGTGGCCAGGAGGGGTGACCAGGGCTTGGTCGATTTCGTGGAGAATCATCTGTTCTCGGCGACTCCCGGCGAACGTCTTGAGGCTGTCCGGCCAAGCGTGCAGTTCATGCTCGACGCGGGTGTGGACGCCATCGTCCTGGCTTGCACCCATTTTCTGTACCTGGCCTCCGAGTTCGCCCAAGTCGCCGGCCCCGGCGTGCGTATAGTGGATTCGCGTGACGGCGTCGTAGCCCAATTGCGACGTGTCCTGCTTGCCGGACCCGGTATCAACAGATCTCGACCGGAGGGGCCCGATCTGATGTACTTGACAGGTCCGGAGCCGTTCGGCCCCAAGTATGAATCCTTCGCGGCCAGCTTCGGGCTCGAGCCGGCCGGCTCG
>SPCK01000225.1 GCA_004525355.1 Spirochaetales bacterium | reverse complement strand
TTGAAAACTTCGTAATTGTCGATCATCTTGATGTCCGAGGGCTTGATGCGATGGCTCTCGATAACGCTCGTGATGGGAATGGAGTAGGTTTCCTTGCCGACGCGAACAAGCAGTCCCTGGATGATTGCAAGCGTGAGCGGAAGCTTGATGGTAAATTTCGTGCCCTTGCCGCGTTGGCTGGTGACGGTAACCGAACCGTTGAGTTTTTCTATCTGGCGTTTCACCACGTCGAGACCAACTCCGCGCCCGGAAATATTGGTGACGCTGGCTGCCGTGGAGAATCCCGGTTCGAAGATCAGATTGAATGACTCAAGCTCGGTCAAAGCCTTGTTCGGGTGGATTATTCCACGCTCGACAGCCTTGCGTTTTACGGCCTCTATATCGATACCCTTGCCATCGTCGGCGATCTCGATGACAATCATGTTGCCCTCGTTGGAGGCGCGAAGCATGACCGTGCCCTCCTCGGGCTTGCCGGCCGCAAAGCGCTCTTCCACGGATTCAATTCCGTGATCAAGGGCATTGCGCACCGAGTGCATCAACGGATCGAGCAGGTCCTCGATGACCGACTTGTCCAACTCAGTATCCTCACCCTTGATCTCGAGTTTTACCTTCTTGGACAGACTCTTTGACAGGTCCCGGATGAGACGAGGGAAGCGACTGAATATCTGGCTGATTGGCACCATGCGAATACGCATGACGCCTTCCTGTAATTCGCTGGTGATCCGGCCGAGATTCTGGGCCGTCCCCCGGAATTTGGCTACATTGCCCTTGAAATCGGATTCAAATGAATCGAAAATGCCATAGAGCGAACCATATTTTTCCAGTATCTCTTTCTTTATTTCCTTGATGGGGCGACCGGATTGGATTGAAGCAAGGTACTCGGGTAATTCATCGAAGAGAGTCTTGAGTCTGTCACGCAATTGCCCCTGAGTAGTCTGGAAACCGCTTTGGATTTCGGAAAATTGCGTGCTGATCTGATTGAACGTGGCCTTGTTGATCACCGTTTCCGAAACGAGATTCAGCAGGTTGTCAATACGCTTTGAATCTACCCTGAGTATGTTGCCAGCCTGCTGGCCTGCCCGCCTCGCGTCGCCGGAACGATCCTCGGCATGCTCGTCCAGAACCTCAACGGGCTCAACCTCGGCTGCTTCCAATTGAACGGGCGGCGGGACCGGTGCCATGGTCGGTTCGGACAATTGCTCCGCTTTGGGCGCTGCAGGGGCCTTCGGTACTTCTACTGCTTGTAGCTCATGCACACGGGATTCTGTGGGACTGGAAGCGGCCGGTTGCGGCATGCCCGTCGACAGAACCGAGCCATCCTGCTGTATCACCGAAAGCCGTACACCGGTAACAACGTCCGGGATGAATGCCGTCGCCTCGATATCGGCAGGGCTCTTCCCCGACGCCAACCAATAAGTGACAGTAGGGTAGAACGCATCCTCATACAGGATCTCGAAGTCAGGAGCGGTCTTGAGCACCGTCCCGATGTCCCGGAGGGCGGCGAATGCGTGAATGGCGCTGACCGTGTTCATTACATTCGTCTCGTCGAAGTCGATCACGACCGAATACACCGTTCGGTCAGTTCCTGCAACCTCGCACATCTCCAGGAGCTCGTACTCGGTCAGGCCGGTGGAGTTTGCCTGAACGAGCGGCAAGCCGGACTTGGGCTGCGGAATTCCCCGAGCGGGTTGTTGCGCCTGAGACTTTGGTATCGCCTTCACGGCCGCCTTGGCCGCGAGTGAAGGCGTGTGCTTGGGCAAAAACCCGGCGAGCCGCGTAAGCACCGATTCGGAGTCTCCGCTGAAAACCGAACCATCAGCGCGAGCGTCGAGCATGGCTTTGACGATGTCAATGCCGGCGAGAAGGGAGTCGATGACTTCCTCGCCCACCTTGACGACGTCCGAGCGAATCGCGTCCAGCAGATCTTCGAGCACATGAGTAAAGTCAGCGAGTTCGACCATCGCCACTGTACCGGCTCCGCCCTTGAGTGTATGCGCTGCCCGGAAGATCTCGTCCACCGCGTCGCGGTTTCCAGGATCGTTCTCGAGCACGAGTATGTTCTGCTCGAGAGCATCGACTTGGCTCCTGGCCTCGGCGAAAAAATCCTTGAGAAGTTCCTGATTGTTAGGATCGAGGTAATCGCTCATCGTAACACCTAGTCTTATATGGAACGTACCTTTAGTCAAGGGAAGTATTCAAAGGCGAAGCTAATCGTGGCTTTCCGAGGTGAAAAACAGGCAGTTTGAGTAATCGTGCGATTCCGCCGATGTATATTGAGAGAACTCACGCTACACTGATGGTATAGCCTTGTTCAGGCTATGCAAGGAGCCTATACGGTATGAAACAAAAGATAGCGCTCGTGGCCCTCTTATGTGCCGCCTTGGCTTCGGCATTCGGCGCCGGACTTTCCGTGCCGGAATTCGGGATACTTACCAATGGGCGGGTCAACGATGCCGGCGCCTTCGTGCTTTCCACGCGGGTCACTATAGATATGCTGATAGAAGGAGGCGCCAAGTTCGCCGCCTGGTTCAAGCTCGGTTTCAAGAGCGACTCCCTGGAGGAATACCTGGCCGCGCTCTATTCTGAAGATACGCTACCGGACACTCCGGTGGTACCGGACGATCTCATCAGTTCCATACGCCGGTTGGAAAGCATCACGGGCATCGGCCTGAAAACCGCCGCGATCTCGGTCAGCGAAGCCTTCGGCACCCCGCTCGACCTCGCACTTTTCGTTGGAACCATGGATGTTTTCTGCTCCGGTATGGATTATCCCCAAATCTTCGGCACCGCGCCTTTTGCCACCAAGCTCAGGGGTTTCCTGTACTATCCTGACGGCATCGGGGACAATCCCTCGCTCTATTACGACGGCATCCACGCGGTATACGGCACGGGTTTGCGCCTGTCGCTACCCGGCGAATCCATTCTGCCATCCTTTTACCTGTACCAGGACTCCTGGCTCGGCCCCGGCCAGTACTCCGCTGACGCCCGCGTCCAATTCAATTGGGATCGTGTAAAACTCGAGGCTTTCGCGGGCGTATCCTTCCCCGTTTCTACGGCGGGGGTGTACCGTGGCGGCTTCCTGTTCCATTACGATACCGAATCCATCGGCAGCTTCTATGCGCAGATAGGCGTACCGCGCTGGGATCCCATAAGCGGATTCGATATGAACCTCCTGTACTTCATGTTCGAGCCGCGTTTCGATTTCGGCCCGGGCAGCCTGATCCTGACAGTATTCCACCATCCTGCCTGGTATCTGCAAGGACAAACCGACGAAGCCGGCCTCCTGGAGATGCGGGCGGATCTCGGTTTCGGCGACCTTAACGATGAAGGCTGGCAGGGCGGCGCAGAGACCACTATCTCGTACGATCCCAATGCTGTTTCCTCTCCCCTGAGCATTGAGGCCTCGCCCTACTTGCAGTCGCTGTGGAGCGGCGTCAAGGTCGACCTGAGATTGAACATCCTGGCCTTCCCGGTACCGGAATTCTGGTATGGCATGTTCGCGCCGTCAATCGGCCTGACGACATCGTTCTGAGGTATGCAATGAAGCAAACACGCGCTTTGGGATCCCGACCAACATCTGGCTTTCTGGTCTTGGCAGCCATCATCATCATCATGCTCTCTCCAGCCTCGGCCAGCGCGCTCGATATCGGCGCTGAACTCCTCTTCGGAAACATGAACCTACCCTGGGCAGAAGATGCACCGATCGCCGACGCCAACTATCCGGCCGACCTTTGGCTATACGGCGCCAGGGTGTCTCTGTCGGAAGAACTCGGAGAAAACTTCAGCCTTGAAACGAGCTATATCACTGACCCCGTCATCAGGCATATCGTTCGTAGCGTCGTTGCCTACGAATCCGGTATCGTCAGGATAGCGGCAGGCCCCGTGCTGGGCCTATTCAACACCGTAGGTACCCCGATCAAGGCAGGCATCAGCGTCAATATGAGAATTGACGTTCCGGGTATCATTTTCGTCAGTGCCAGGGCGGATTCATCCATGGGCGCGGGGCTCATGGCCGAGGGCGACTATGCCCAGGAACTCGCCGAACTGGAGGCGGGCTGGTACGTCTTCAACGCTATTTGCTCTGCGAGCCTCGTGACCAGGAAATTCTATCGCGTTGTTGCCGCCGACCAGATTCTGGCCGACGCATCCAACCGTTACGCATTCTCTGTGGACATATTCAAGAAAAGCTCTCCATATCGGCTATTGCTGTCCTTGGGCTATCAGGACCTGACTCGCACGTATCCGGATACAACCATCGACAAGCTCGGCCTGCTTTTTATCGGCACCAGAGTGAATGCCCAGATCGATTCCCGGCTTTCCATCGTTACTGAACTGGAGAGCGGCGTCTACGCCTTTGGCCTTGAAGCCCTGACCGGCAGGGGGCCTGACCCGAACACTTTCATGTTCAGGGTCTCCGCCGGGATACGCCTCAGATTGGG
>SPCK01000236.1 GCA_004525355.1 Spirochaetales bacterium | reverse complement strand
CTACCGGGCATTATGCCCTGCTCGACCCGGAATACTACTTGCAAAACATTCCGATAACCCTGTCGTACCGCGATCTTGTTACCGTCGTCGCCGCCACGGTCCTGCTGTCCTTTCTGGCGGCCTTGCTACCTGCGCGTCGCGCGGCGTCGCTCGACCCGATGGAGGCGTTCAGGAAGCACTAGCGATGGGCTGGCACCCTGCCGGCTCGGGATGACAAAGCCGCTCTCCCGAGGTATAGTGCATGAAACCGCCGTTCATTACCGATACGGCGCAAGCGTCGCGCACCGTGCGCACGTAACAGCGCCAGGAGGAAGCATATATGGCCAAGACCGATAGCATGCCCAGTACGGGCGAAGAAAAACTCAAGGCTCTCGAAGTCGCCAGGCTTCAGATAGAGAAACAGTACGGCGTCGGTTCACTCATGAAACTCGGCGCCAATGTCAACGCTCTGGGAATCGAATCCGTACCGTCGGGTTCCATTCTCCTTGACGAGGCTCTCGGCGTCGGAGGCTATCCGCGCGGGCGCATCATCGAGATCTATGGCCCTGAATCATCGGGAAAGACGACACTGGCGCTGCATGCGGTGGCCGAGTGTCAGAAGCTGGGCGGCATTGCCGCCTTCATCGATGCGGAACACGCCTTGGACCCTGTATACGCCAAGAACCTCGGCGTCGATACGGACGAGCTATGGGTCTCCCAGCCGGATAGCGGCGAGCAGGCTTTGGAGATAGTCGAATCGCTGATTCGCTCGGGCGCCGTGGACATCATCGTCGTGGATTCTGTCGCCGCCCTTACCCCGCAGGCGGAAATCGAGGGCGATATGGGCGACGCGCATGTCGGCCTCCAGGCTCGCCTGATGAGCCAGGCCCTGCGCAAGCTCACCGGCACCATCAGCAAGTCCAAGGCCATCCTTGTATTCATCAACCAGATCAGGATGAAAATAGGCGTGATGTTCGGCAATCCCGAGACCACCACCGGGGGAAACGCGCTCAAGTTCTACGCTTCGGTACGCCTGGAAGTACGCCGCATCGAAACGATAGAGAAGGGCGATGACGAGGCCATCGGCAACAAGGTGCGCGTCAAGGTCGTCAAGAACAAGGTCGCACCTCCCTTCCGACGCGTCGAGATGGAGATTATGTTCGGTAAAGGCATTTCCGCTTCCGGCAGCCTGATAGACGCCGCCGTCAAGTGCGGCGTGGTCGAGAAGAAGGGCGCGTGGTATACCTACGGCGAGGAAAAGCTCGGGCAGGGTAGGGACAACGTCAAGCTGGGCATCGAGCAGAATCCCGACATGGCCAAAGAAATCGAAGCCAAGGTGCGCGCCATCATGTTCCCGGGCAAGACGAACAACCGACCGAATCCGGTTCCAGACGCCGTCGTCGCAAAGGCTGCTTCTGCCGAAGACAAGGCACGCCGCCCCGAGGTGGTGCCGGCGGTCCAAGCGCTTGGTTCACCGGTTCAGGCGAAAGCCGGCCGTCAACCTGCCGTCAATGCTGTCGACGATGAAGCTGACGGTGGTTTGTTCTGACGCGTGTCTACCTGGGACTCGGTTCGAACGCGGGTGAGAGCGAAGCCATCCTTCGCCGGGCTGTCGAGGCGCTGCGCTCGATCCTCAGCGGGCTTCGCGCTTCGTCGGTGTATCGGACAAAACCACGCTACGTCCTGGAGCAACCCGATTTCTTCAATATGGCCGTCGTCGGGGAGACCGAATTGGAACCATTGGCGCTTCTCTCGGCAACCATGGAAATCGAGGCTCTTCATGGACGTGATCGTTCGCGTGAACATTTCAAGGGACCCAGGACGCTGGATATCGATATTCTCCTGTACGGTGCGCTGATTCTCCATTCCGATGACCTGATACTACCCCATCCAGGGCTTAACGAGCGCGCCTTCGCGCTCGTGCCGGTCCTTGAACTCGACCCGGAGCTCCACAATCCAGCCGATGATTCCTCCCTGGCAGGGATTCTTGCGCTTTTGCCCGACCAGGGGATTTACCTGCACGCGCCGACGTCGCTATAATCGCATTCACCCCGACCGGACGGACAGGCATGCAGGAAAACACGGATCTTCCCCAGGAAAATGGCTACTCGGGCCGTAGTTATCGCCTTAAAGACTTCGAAGGTCCGCTGGACCTCCTGTTGTTCCTTATCAGGAAAAACGAAGTAAGCGTCTACGACATCCCGATTAGCGCCATTACCGAGCAGTTCCTTTCCTACCTGGATTCGGCAGACGCGCCGCTGCTTGATGATCTGACCGAGTTCTATACACTTGCTACCACACTTCTCTACATAAAAAGCCGCATGCTCCTGCCTGTGGAGGTTAACCTCGCGGATGAAATAGAGGATCCTCGCCGCGACCTGGTAGAGAAGCTCATCGAATACCAGAAGTTCAAGAAGCTGTCCGAGCTTATGGAGCAGAAGGAATCCGAGGTCGAGTGGACTATCGAACGAAAGAAGATGCAACGGGCCCTGCCGTTCGCGGATGACGAACTATGGGAAGAGATCGATGTATGGGATCTTCTCAAGTCGTTTTCCGGAATAATCGGAGGTATTTCCAGTGAACGCATCATCGACCTGTACGAGGAAGTCTCGATCAACGAGAAGATGGCCCTCATCTATGAGCTGCTTGAAGATCGGGAATCGTTCGGCTTCCATGACTTGATAACCCGTCCGGGCTCCACACTCGATATCGTCTGCGCCTTCCTGGCCATTCTAGAAGCGGTCAAATACCGCATCATATTGGTTCGTCAGCATCGCCTGTTCGGCGACATCCAGATACGAAAACACGAAAAACGGAGCCACGATGGAATTGAATCTTGATAGCGAAGCGGCTTTGCTGCAGGCCATCTTGTTCCTCGAATCCGAACCGATGGACGAGGGCGCGCTGTCCAGGATCAGCGGTCTGGGTAAGGACGTGACAGAGGCTGCCTTGGAGCACCTCAAAGACGTGCTGGCTGGCCCGTGCCACGGCTTGGAGCTGACCAGGATGGGCGGTGGATGGATGCTCGCGCCAAAGCAGGACCTGTGGGCAATGCTAAAAGACCGCTACGGCCGGAAGAACGAGCAGAAAATATCGCGCGCCGCTATGGAGACCCTTTCGATCGTCGCCTATTCCCAGCCGGTAACCAGGGCGGAGGTCGAGTCGATACGCGGGGTGGCGGCAGACAACATGATCAGATTCCTGCTTGAAAAAGAATTCATAAAGGAAGTAGGCAAGAAGGATTCTCCGGGAAAACCTATCCAATACGGTACGACCAGGGAGTTCCTCAAATTCTTCCGTCTGTCGAGCATCGCCGAATTGCCCAAACTTGACGAACTGGATCGGGAGCGTTTTGAATTGGACGGCAGTCAATGATCCCGGCCGAGGGGGATGCTTCGGCAGGCACCAGGCTGCAAGCCGTCATCGCGCGGGCGGGCGTGGCCTCAAGGCGTGCGGCGGAAGGTATGATTCTGGCGGGACGAGTCACCGTCAATGGCAGCGTTGTCACCGAGCTGGGAACGCGGGCGTTTCCCGGCGACGTCGTCGCCCTTGACGGC
Organism: Spirochaetales bacterium; assembly: GCA_004525355.1. Taxonomy (GTDB): domain Bacteria; phylum Spirochaetota; class Spirochaetia; order Treponematales; family UBA12059; genus UBA5200. The sequence continues at coordinate 773 of SPCK01000236.1, read as the reverse complement.
CGGCCTCTGATAGCCGAGGAACGAAAGCTCAGGCTCGCTCTGAACAAACCATCAGGCTATCTGTGCGCGATGGCCGACTCTTACGGAAGGCCGCTGGCCGCCGCCCTGTTCAAGCCGGATATCAAGGAACGGGTCTATAATGTAGGCAGGTTGGACCTTGAGTCATCCGGGCTTATTTTCTTCACGAATGACGGAGACTTCGCCGCAAAGGCGGGTCATCCGTCATTCGGCCTCGTCAAGGAATACGAGGTCGAGGTCGACGGAGTGCTGCACCCTGACTTTGCCTCCGCTTTCGAGAAAGGCCTGGCCGAGGGCGGTGAGACGCTCAAGGCCGAGCGGGTGCTCGTGACTGGGCCGCGTTCCCTGACGGTTTGGCTCGCCGAAGGCAAGAATCGGGAGATCAGGCGGGCGCTGGATCTGTTCAGATTGAAGGCGACCGTCCTGCGGCGCGTAGCGATCGGACCCGTTCGCCTGGGAAATCTGGCAGAAGGCTCGTGGCGCGTCCTGTCGGATGAGGAAAACACCGCATTGCAAACAATTTTCAACAAGACGCGGCCCGGCCATGAGCGGCTGTCGCGCAGGGAGAATGAATGATCGTAGCCATGGATGGGCCGGCCGGAACGGGCAAGAGCACCGTCGCCAGGATGGTCGCCGAACGCGCGGGTTTTACCTATATCAATTCCGGTAACCTGTATCGGGCGATCACCCTGGGTGTGATTCGCGCCGGCGTGCCGGTTGCGGACGAGAGCGCCATCGCCGAACTTGCCCGCTCG
>SPCK01000390.1 GCA_004525355.1 Spirochaetales bacterium | reverse complement strand
GGGGGTTTCCGATCGTGAACTGGAACCGGTGGCTGCGGCAACGATGGACGAGGCCGACCCGCGCACCTGGTATTACGCACTGATGGACTATGGCGCCTGGCTCAAGAAGCGGGAACCCAATCCGGGCAGGCAGAGCGCAGGCTATTCGCGTCAATCAACCTTCAAGGGGTCGGCGCGCCAGGCCAGGGGAGCCTTGCTGCGCGCGATCGCCGACGGTGGTGGGGCGATCAGCTTGGAGGCGTTAGCGCTCGATCTCGGGATGGCGCATGAACGGCTCGAAACAGCTGCCCATAACCTGGCGGCCGAGGGACTGGTTGTCTACGAGGCGGGCAGGATCAGCTTTTCGGATTGAATAGATTGGAGAAGAAACGGACTATAGCGTCCTTGATGCGTACCAGGAAATTGCCCAGGGGCGCGTCGTCCGAGGCCACGAGGTCGATTCTCCTGAGAATCCGGTCTCCGGCGGTAAAAACCAGCCTGCCCATCCGGTCTCCCTTGGCTACCGGCGCGCTTGCCTCGGGATCGACCTCCAGTCGCACGGAAACATATCCGGCGTACACGGCCGGAACCGTGAACGAGACGTCTTCCGAGGTATTCAGGGCGACTCGCTGCCGCGCACCTCCCCAGACCCGTACCTCGGGCAGGCTCGGGATAGCGGGGCGCACAGTTTTCCAGGTACTGAAGGCCCAATCCAGGAGCATTGCTCCGCCGCGCTCGCGCGATGCCGGTCCGTAGGTGCCGCCCATCGTTATGACGATGAAACGCGTCCCGTCGCGCTCGGCGGTCGCCACCAGGTTGAAACCGGATTCGTCGATATAGCCGGTTTTCAGGCCGTCGCATCCCTCATACGTGAACAGGAGCCCGTTGCGGTTACGAAGCAGAATTTTGATATCCGGCGGCGGGACCCCATCGGGCATCACGTCGGCGCGCGGGAATTCCATGCTCAGGCGGCTGTTGTACGCCGCGAGGGCTCCCGGGTGCTTTCGAAGATAGTTCCGAGCGAGAATGGCCATCTCCCGTGCGGTGGTCAGGTTTTCCTCCGAGAGCCCGGACGGTTCCACAAAATGGCTGGCGCCAAGGCCGAGGGCTCTGGCTTCGTCGTTCATCAGCCTGGCGAAGCCTTCATTGGACCCGCCCAGGACCCTGGCCACGGTGAAGGCCGCGTCGTTGCCCGAAATGACGGCCATGCCTCGCAATAGGTCCTCGAAGGGTACGTGCATACCCTCCTGGAGGTACATAAGGGACGAGCCATAGGGCAGATGGGGTGAGGCTTCCTCACGCCGTATCGTGATGATGTCCGACAGCGAAACCCTGCCGGACTCGACGGCTTTGAGCGCCACGTGCAGGGTCATCAGCTTGGTCAGGCTGGCCGGCGGTATTGTCTCGTCAGGATCGAGCGCGTACAGGATGTCCCCGTTTGCGTAGTCCATGACGACGATGGCGCGCGCGTCGATACGGGGAGGCTCGCCGACCGTGAAGTGTGGCGCCTCCCCATGGATCGGCGCGCCTGCAATGAGTACAAAGAATGTAGCGAGTGCGAACGCGGTGGTCGAGATAGTGCCTTGCCTCATGTCGCGATCAGAATTCCGCCTGTTTGGGCGCCCTCGGGAAGGGTATCACGTCGCGGATATTCTCCATGCCGGTCACGTAACGCATCAGGCGCTCGAAGCCCAACCCGAAGCCCGCGTGTGGAGCGGATCCGTAGCGGCGAAGGTCCAGGTACCACCAGTAAGGCGCCGTTTCAAGACCCTTTTCGGCCATGGCCGCCTCAAGGATGTCGAGGCGGTACTCGCGGGCCGATCCGCCTATGATCTCGCCAATCCTTGGCACTAGCACATCCATCGCGCTGACCGTTTTGCCGTCGTCGTTGCGGCGCATGTAGAACGCCTTGAGTTCCTTGGGGTAGTCGGTAACGATCACGGGCCCCTTCATGACGATCTCGGTCAGGTAGCGCTCATGCTCGGTCTGCAGGTCGCAACCCCAGTAGGGCTTGAACTCGAAATCGTCCGCGTGCTTCTCGAGTTCCTTGACCGCGTCGGTATAGGTCATGTGCGCGAAAACCGACGACCGGACCGCTTCGAGCGTCGCGATGAGGCCTGGCTGGACGCGCTTGTCAAAGAAGGCCAGGTCCTCGCCGCATGTGTCCAGGGCCCACGACAGCAGGTACTTGATGAAGTCCTCGGCCAGGGCCATGTCCTCCGGCAACTCGGCGAAGGCTATCTCGGGCTCGATCATCCAGAACTCGGCCAGATGCCTGGGGGTATTGGAATTCTCGGCACGGAAGGTCGGGCCAAACGTATACACCTTGCCCAAGGCCATGCAATAGGTTTCCACGTTGAGCTGACCCGAGACGGACAGGTACGATTTCTTGCCGAAAAAATCCTTGGAATAGTCTGCGGGCTTCCCGGACTTGGCCAGGCTGTCAATATCCAGGGTTGTCACCTGGAACATTTCCCCGGCCCCCTCGCAATCGCTGGCGGTGATGATGGGCGTATGCACGTACTGAAAACTTCGCTCGTTGAAGAAACTGTGCATGGCGAAGGCCATCTGGCTGCGCATCCTGGCCACCGCGCCGAACGTATTGGTACGCGGCCGCAGGTGGGCGATTTCCCGCAGGAATTCGAACGAGTGAGCCTTTTTCTGGAGCGGATAGGTCTCCGCGGGACTCTCGCCAATGATCTGCAAGCCTGATGCCTTCAACTCCACCGGCTGTCCGGCGGCGGGAGAATCGACAAGCGTGCCGGTTACGGCTATCGCGGCTCCCGTCGTAACGGACTCAAGGGCGGCGCGGACGGTT
>SPCK01000001.1 GCA_004525355.1 Spirochaetales bacterium | reverse complement strand
GGTTTTCATCAACTTGTCAATGAGGAGCTCCATGATCTCCAGGTCATCCATGGGGCTGATCACTTTGCGAAGAACCCAGATTTTCTGAAGTTCTTCCTCGGTCAAAAGGAGTTCTTCCTTGCGGGTACCTGATTTCTTTATGTTGATGGCCGGGAAAAGCCGTCTGTCAGACATGCGTCGATCAAGGTTGATCTCCATGTTGCCGGTGCCCTTGAACTCCTCGAAGATCACCTCGTCCATGCGGGAACCCGTGTCGATGAGCGCCGTCGCGATGATGGTCAGCGATCCTCCGCCCTCGATATTGCGAGCCGCGCCGAAGAAGCGCTTTGGCTTGTGAAGCGCGTTGGAGTCCACGCCGCCCGACAGTATCTTGCCGGAGGTGGGTACGGTCTGGTTATAGGCGCGCGCAAGCCTCGTGATTGAATCGAGGAGGATTACGACGTCCTTGCCATGCTCGACCAGGCGCTTGGCCTTGTCCAGTACCATCTCGGATACCTGCACGTGACGAGAGGCCTGCTCGTCGAAGGTCGAGGAAATTACCTCGGCCTTGACCGTGCGCTCCATATCGGTTACTTCTTCCGGCCGTTCGTCTATGAGTAGTACGATGAGGTAGACTTCCGGATGGTTGGTGGTGATAGCGTTGGCTATCCGCTGAAGCAGTATCGTTTTGCCGGTCTTGGGTGGCGATACGATAAGCGCGCGCTGGCCCTTGCCGATCGGGCAGAACAGGTTGATAACCCGTGTGGAAATCTCCTTGGTATCCGTTTCAAGGTTCAGCCGGACTTCGGGATAGAGGGGTGTCAGGTTCTCAAAGGGGATGCGGTTCTGCGCGACAGACGGCTCGTCGAAGTTGACCTGCTCGACCCGAAGCATAGCGAAGAACCGTTCGCCTTCCTTCGGGCTCCGGATCTGGCCATATACAGTGTCACCCGTTTTCAGGTTGAAGAGCCTGATCTGGGACGGGCTTATATAGATGTCGTCGGAACCCGGCAGGTAGCTGTTCTGGGGTGAACGCAGGAAACCATAGCCGTCAGGAAGGATTTCCAGCGAGCCGTAGGCGTAGATGATACCGCCTCGTTCGGTATGGGCCTTGAGAACCTGGAAGATGAGTTCCTGTTTCTTCAGGACCATCATTTCCTCGTGGTTGAGGCCCATGCGGGAACCGAGTTCGCGCAGCTCCTTGAAGCCCATACTGGTCAATTCATTGATGGAGAGCCGGGCACGGTTGTCGGTTTGCTCGGGTTTGACCGCATCCTCCCTGGCCTTGTCGAAGTTCTCCTGCTTGCGGACGAAACCGGGAACAACTACCGATGAAGCGCGATTGTCGAAATGGGATTCTTCATCATAGCTGTTTCGCGACGATCCATGCCCGGGGTACGTGACGCCCGACTCGTCCCTTTTCTGGACTTCGTCCTGACGCTGAATCGGCCTTTTGACGACGCGTTTCTTCGGCGCCGCGTCAGATGATTCCTCTTGCGTATCCAAGGAATCCGTGCCAGTCGGCTCGGTAGCAGTTTCTGAAGGTGTATCATGCTCAAGATCGAGCTCGGATTGTGCCGTGCCGATGCCTGGATGAGTTGCTTCGTTCGGCCTCGCCTTACGGATGATTGCCATTGCGTACTCCGTTGCGTGATTTAGGATGGCCTGGTTGTCATTCTCGTACCGAGGTCGCCCGATCATGGGCAAATATCCCGGACACGAAAACGTTGGAAGGCCGGCGTGCTTCTAGGGGTATCCCGGAGCGGCGCCAAAGATTGATACCCGGTCCGCACTCCATAAGGAGACGTACCGGTTCGTTCAAGGCTACTGGATGGTATCCAGCAGCGCCTGTAAGACTGTAAGTATTTCCGTTTGTGGCGGAAGGAGGCGAGTACGCAAGACCATTGGCGTTGCGTCCCCAATGCGGAACCTGATCCGCGCAGAATATTTTTCCTATCGCGACGATACTCCCGTATCCAATGGATTGTCAAGCTCGAATATTCGGGAAATTTCCGTTTCGAGCCGCAACAGTACATGATCAGCCGCGCCCTTTCGAATATCGTCGCGGGATCCTCCAAGGTGCAATAATTCCGACTGGACCCTGCCTTTGATCCAGTACGCAAGCCAGACAGTTCCTACCGGTTTTTCCGGAGATCCGCCGGCGGGTCCCGCTATTCCTGTAATGCCGTATCCAGCGTCCGTTCCGAATACGCTTGCGGCTCCGGTGGCCATGGCGACTGCGCATTCACGTGATACGGCGCCATATGTTTCCAGTAACTCTTCCCGAACATGAAGGATCCTTGTCTTCGAAGCATTGGCATAGGCAACGATAGCTCCTGCAAATACTTTCGAAGCGCCTGGTACGGCGGTAATGGAGGTCGCGACAATCCCGCCTGTACAGGATTCAGCGCCTGCTATGGTCATGGATTTTCGGTGAAGAGCATCAACAAGCCGTGCCGCTGCTGAATCGGGCATCAAAGGCGGTCGTTGGCCTGTTGACCGAAGGGATCGAAGCCTTCCCTGTTGTTGATCATCTCGCATCGGCCTTCGAAAATAACGCCGTCGGCGATCCTGAGCTTGGAAGTACGGACGTTGCCGCGTACCTGGGCGCTCGGCTTCAGCTCGACCTTGTCCACCGCTTCGAGATCTCCCTTTACCGATCCTGCGACAAAAATGCTCATGGCCTTGATCTTGTTGGCATTGATTGTGGCCCCTTGGTCGATGTACAGGGCGCCTTTGGCGTCGATGTCTCCTTCGAACGAGCCGCGTATCATGAGGTTGGACTCGAAGCTGAGGGTTCCTGTCAAAGTCGTGCCAGGTCCCAGGATCGTCGTGATTTCCGCCGATCTCGTAGCGGATGGTTTCTTTACCATCATGAACCTTTTGGTGGCCGCCGGAATCATTCATGATTCTTTCGGCCGGTTATGGATTTAATACGGCCTTACCGCCCCGGAAAGCGAAGGCGCACTGTATGCCTCTCGAATCTATTTATGCTTCATCACGTATACGCCGTCCCAATCCTCATCGGGGGGGTCTCCGGCATAGTGTTTGCAGCGATCCAGGTATACCTTGGAAGGGCCGTCATTGGGATCGACGTCCAGTGCTGCCTGGAAGCGGGCTACCGCATCTTCGAAGCGCATGAGCTTGTATAGTTTTCGGCCTTCTCCAAAAAGCTCGAGTACGCGTTTCTTTTCCTCGCTAATCATGACGGCTCCTTGTACAAGCGCCGATTGGCGTACGAGCACGGAATCGGAGGGCGTCGTTCTCCGTCGTTGGGTGCTCCGCGCGGGGACAGCTTCAACGAACGTCAGCTCGTATCCTGGTACGGATGGCCGCCATGTCGGCAGCTTCCTTGCGCAAGCTTTCGGTATCTTCCTTCAATGATGCTATACGGCGTTCAAGCGCGTCAAGTTTAATCGAGCTTTCCTTGGCCAAATTCTTGACGGTATCCGCATCCGAACATGAGGAGTTGATGTTGCCAATGATCTGCCTGAGCTCGGTCGCGATACTCTGGACATCATCGACTGCCTTGTCGCCGATATGCAGGCGACGTTCGCGATTCTCTATCTGGCGCATCAGGTCATGTGTCCGGAGTACTGCGCGGATGCGTGCGAGCACTTCGGCGAAATTGAATGGCTTTGTTATGTAGTCATCCGCACCGAGTTCAAGCCCTTCCACCTTATCCTTGACGTCGTCCAAAGCGGAAAACATGATGATAGGCGTGTCAGCATATTCGGCGTACTCTGGCGAGGATTTGACGATCTTCGTCACTTCCCATCCGGATACCTTGGGCATGATGTTATCGAGAATTACCAAGTCCGGCTTCAAGCGTCGAATCGAATCAAGGGCTTCCTGCCCATTTTCCGCCTTGTGTACGGAGAAGCCAAGCTTGGAGAGCATGACGTCGAAAAATTCGAGGTTGATCTGCTCGTCATCCACTACCAATATACGTTTCTTCATGTCCATGCTGTTCTCCGGTCGTCGCCTGTGTTGGACTATGGTGGAAGGTCGCGGGGATCGACCTGTCGCGAGCATTGTCCTATACCCGGGCTTTCTTGTCAATCTGAAACGATTGCGCGACGCCGGGCGCGGATCATAAAAGCCCGGAAGCAAGCCAGGATGCCCAATGCCAGACCGGACAGCCAGATAACGGATTCGATATGACGCCCACCCCGTTCGTACAGGGTATGGCTCCCGGTTCCTTTGCGTATGTCTGCCAACAGGATATCCGTCTCGAAGGGCGGTAGAACCGCCACCACACTGCCGTTGGGAGCCAAGGCGGCCGTAGACCCGGTATTGGCAACGCGGAGAACTACCGTTCCCGTTTCCGCGGCGCGGAAGGCGGACATGGAGAGATGTTGTTCCTGCATAGCCGCGGACTTCGCCCAAGCGTCATTGGTCTGAACGATGAAGAAGTCCGGTTCGTCAAAGTCGGCTACATGTTCACCGAAAGAATCTTCAAAGCAGATAGGCGTCGCGAATGACATTCCGGCGACCCTGAAAAGTACGTGCTCTGTTCCGGGTATCCAGAAATAGCCGAAATTGTATACAAGCCATCGAGCAAGCCCCGGAAAAGTCTTTTCATAGGGGAAGTATTCGGAGAACGGTACCAGTCGCATCTTGATGTAGTAGTTCTTCGCTATCCCACGCTCGTATAGAACGGTGGCATTTCCGCCGACGGTGCGGTCGAGGCCATTGGGATCGGCCCAACCGTTCCCAATGAGTAGTGGCACCGGATAGTCCCCGAGAAAGGTCTTCAACACCGCCAATGGCTCATAGATAGCGCGATCGGGCCGATGGCGCAAATGCCACTCCAGAGGGGGTACGACTGCGGTTTCATGCCACGCCACGAGCCCAGGCGAACCGCCGAGCGCACGCTCGCTGAGGTCTGTCAGGATGGCAATCGCGGATGCGTAGTCTGCGGGCGTTTTCTGGGCCTTGCGTATGTTTGGCTGGATGAGGGCGACCCGGAATATTCCATTCGCTGGCGCCATGGACGGATCGCCACGGGTAACGGCATCCGTCGGCCGGGGGTATCCGGCGATGGCTACGACGAGCATGACGAGCGCGCCAATCGACGCGGGTAGTGCCTGGAGCCAGCGCCGCTTTCCTGCCGGAGCTGAAATCCCGGCGGAGGAGTTTTGGATCAGGAATCTCCTGGTGCTCAGATAGAATCCCAGGTTGGCCGAAACGATGACCAACCCCACTGTCACCACTCCACCCACCGAGGCGAGCCTGAGCGCCAAATCGTATCGGTAAAGCGCATACGGTAGGGTCCCATACGGAAAGCCGAGGAATCCCGAGGATCGTCCGATTTCAACCGCGGTCCACACTATCGGGACGGCCAATGCCAGGATCCACCGACGCGACGAAAGGAGGAGCGCCAGTATGAAGAACAAGGCCGCGAACCAGAACGCGGCCAAGCCGATGGATAGGCCCAGGGCAGCAAGATGATAGGGAATGAGCCAGTATGTTATGCCGGTATACGTGAGCGCTCCGAACGCGAAGCCGAAAATTGCCGCGTGCACGGGGCGGGCTTGCTCGAGCCAGAGCAATGCGGGAACCAAGGCACAGAACGCCAGCAAACCGGTGCCTGGAACCAAGCCTGGAAAAGCGAGGATATACAGTGCTATCGAAACGGGAAGGTAAAACCGGCGAAGTGGAAAGGGTTGATTATTGTTCGTCGCTCGTGACGGCATCAATCGTCCGCTCGCCAGTGGCGCCAATCTTCCAGGCTTCAACCTTGAGTTCCCGGCCGGGTCGGAAAACGGCTACGCCATGGTCGGAAACGGAAACGGGTTCGCCAGTCTTGGGGTTTCGCGCCCGTTTTCGTCCCTTGCGGATCCGTACCTCAAAGGTGCCGAAACCACGGAGTTCCACCGCTTTCTCCGAGAGGATGGATTTCTTGATCTCCTCGAAGAGTCCGTCGATGAGTGCATGGATATCCTTGCGGCTGATGGCAGAACGCTCGTGGAGAGCGTCGATAAGCTCAGCCTTGGTTGCCTTCCGTGACATGGCGCTTCTCCTACCGGCGGGGCCACCGGCGCATACTGTTAAATCGGCGCCGGCGTCTGAGGAATTCCTGTGTCCGTGCTCAGGCGCCGAGCAGATTCACGAGACGCTGCATACGGGACTTCTTCCGTGCGGCGTTATTCTTCTTGATGATGCCCTTGCGAGCTGCAGTATCGATCTGGCTGATCATTTCCTTGAGCGTGGCATCGGCAGCGGCCTTGTCCTTGGCGTGAGCGGCCGTCACTACCTTCTTTACGGCCGTGCGGACGCTGCTCTTGACCTGCTTGTTGCGAATGCGGCTTTTTTCGTCCTGCAGGTGCCGCTTTTCTGCCGAAGATTGCTTGGTAGCCAAAGTATCCTCCATAACCATGTGCGCGCGATCAAACGTTCTATTCGTCTGGAATTAACGTCGGGATAAGAAATTAGCAGATAGGCTCGACCTTGTCAAGGATACCCCGCGAGGCTATAGTCGGCGCATGGGAACCGTGTTGCTCTTCTTGATTGCTCTTTTGATCAGCATTGTTTATGAAATTCCCGCGACAATTTCCCGCTACTTGCGCGGCGACGCACGTTCGCGGCTGATAGGCTGGGTCGTCGAGCGTTCATTGGAACATTTGGTGGCAGCCGTCAAGGTATATATGCATATTAGACTTGAGTATGACAAGAGCTTCGAGCGATTGCCCGAGCGTTTTATCGTCATCGCCAACCACCAGAGCTTGCTGGATATTCCTGTTCTTATGGATTACTTCAGGGGACGGCGTACCCTGCTGTTCGTAGCCAAGAGCGAACTGGGCATGGGCATACCGCTGATTTCAAGCGTGCTGCGTATCCAGGGACATGCCTTGGTGGAACGGAAGGGCGGTACTATCAGGACTATGCACGTCCTGGGGCGATTTGCGCGCGTCTGCAGGCGAAATGGTTCTTGCCCAGCGCTTTTCCCGGAAGGGACTCGTTCCAGCGACGGTCGGCTCAAGCGCTTTCATACGGCAGGCCTACGGCGCCTGCTGGAAGTGGCTCCCGTACCGGTGGTCGTGGTCGCCATGGATGGAGGCGCAGAAATATCCAGTCTCAGGCGGGTCCTGATGTCGGGCCGCGGCAAGCGGTACAGGGTCAAGGCGCTTGCAGTTGTCAACGCCGCCAATGACAGGAAAGCGACCGGAGAGCTCCTTGAACACGCCAGGAATCTCATACAGGCACAACTCGACCTGTGGCATGGCTTTTGACTCTCCCACATCCGTGTCCAGCGATGTATCCAGATGTGAAAAGACCATAAATGACGAAAGACCGCCGAATGGCGGTCCTTCAAGGCCTGTTTCCAGTCCTATCAGTTGAAGTCGCTGGGCCTGCGCTCGATACGCTTGCACGTTTCACACTCGGCTACGTTCTTGACCTTGCCTTCCTCGAAAAGGGTCTTCATCTTCACTTCGCCGCCGCAAGGGCAATAGAAACGGTGCGTGGTGCTGGAAGTACGAGAGTTCTTGCTTATCTGTCCCATAGTGAGCTCCTTGGCCGGGCCTGGCAGGAATATATGCCACCCGGACCTGATGCTCCGCATGAACGGAGCGATCGTGTATTGGAATATCCGCGGCCATGTTCCGTCGCGAGCCGCGGCAATGCGCTGGCAGTTTACCGGAAGATCTTTGTGACCAGTCCCAGAGAAAATAGCCCGAAAACAGGCGCAGTGTCAATCGGCATCGGATCGCCGATACCCTCGTGCCGCGATTCTCGGGCGATTGCGATGGATATTGGATGACCAACCGACTATTTCAACATGCTGCCATGTTTGAAAAAGACCCCGGAGGCGACTGATCGACTCCGGGGAGCACCACAGAAAGGAGGAACACCGGCCGTCTCTCGTTCGGCCAATGATAATAACAATGAACATGGATGAACGTTACCGGATCAATCTCCCCGGGGCGAAAAAAAATCGTGAATTTGTTGCCATAAATTCTTGCCGTAGCGCAGGGAGAAATCCCGAACCGCGACGTCCGCCGGAAGGTGGATTCCGTATTTTCGCTTGAGCTGATCCCAGTGCTTGACAATGTAGGCATACAGGTCGCCCGGCGTCCTTCCGGGAAAGCGGCTGGCCAAATGTTCTGCCCTGATGGTGTCTGCAATGGGCTTGTAGACGCTGTCGTACCAGGATGAGATGGCATCGTGCAGGCTGATCTCTATTCGGGATTCCTGGTTGATGTAGTATTTGTGGACCAGGATATGTTCCATGATCTCGTCGTAGCGACCAGGAGCGCTGAAATCGATGCCCGGATCTCCGGTGATCCATCCAAAGTCGGTGTTGAGGTAGAATTGTTCCTTTTCGTACCCGATGACGGCTTGCGTTAGATCGTCGATAGTCATTTTCGGGTGGATTCGGACCTCCGAACCGAGAGAAATGACTTCCGCGTCTATTTCCTCGATGCCCTGGAGCGATGCCACCGATACGCGATGATTGCCATCGCGGACAAAATAGGCTCCGCCGAGCTCGTACAACCGGATGGGGGGCAGTGAAATATCCCGATAGCGTGCAAGATCAACCCGAACCCAGCGTAGCCGCAGGAATTCGTGCTTCGGCAGGAATCCCCGGGCAAAATCACTGTATCGGCCTTCAGAACCTACGATGAGCTTGAGAGACACCGGGATTATGCCGCGATAGGCCTCCGCTCCCGGCTTGATGACTGCCTTGACCTCGTCGAAACCGAGCAGGCGTCGCTGGCCTGGCATCAGGAATCCGCCTATCCGCGAGAATATTTCGCGAAGGCGGGCGCGCGAAAAATCTGTATCTGCCATGTCGGAGTAGAGATCAGACATCGGCAGGTTCCTGCGAGATGACAATATGGCCGTATGCATTCACGACCATAGTCGAATGATACGCTGTGGATCGCTCTTCCGTGGCGTCGTAGAGATGTATGTGGCCATGTACCAGGTACCGGGGCTTGAAGGCCCTCATGAGCCACAAGAAGGCGGAAAAGCCTTCATGGCACGGGTCGTTTCGGTCGTGTATACCCCGCGGTGGAGCATGGGTCAGGATGATGTCGACATATCGTCCGTGCACTATCCGATTCAGGATGAGGGCGGGCACAAGCAGGATCGCCTTGATCCACATTTCAAGTTGTGTATATTGGTTGAGGCCGGTATTGTATCGAGGTGAACCTCCGAGTCCCATGACTATGCATCCTGCCTCACTGCGAACCGAGAAGCCGACATAGGTGCCGCCCCAGGCCTTGTCAGCGGGCCTTTCCATCGGGTGCATCATGTGAGCTTTGCGACTGTACAACGGCAGATCGGCGAGATTGTGGTTCCCGAACACGAAGAACAGGGGTCTGTTCAGTACAGTCACAATGTAGGACAGGTATTCCATGGGCAGATCGCCGGCGGCAAGTACCAAACCGACGTCTCTGAATCGCTCGCGCAACCGAGGCGAGTAGACGACGGAATCAACTTCATCCGATACGCACAGGATCTTCATGAGGACAGATTGCCGGCCTTCTTGAGCAGGTCCTGGAGTATTTCCTTGTGATAGAGTTCGACGGAGCGGTTTTCCGCGAATTCCATGGCCGAACGGGTAAAGGTAGAGCTGGAGATGATGGTGCCGCGCATGATGGCCAGCTTTTTCATGTTTTCAAGCAGGGATCTGATGGCCGACTCGTCGAGAGCCTCGGCAATGCGCAGGAATCTCAGCAGCTGCGGCTTTTTCTTCGTACCGAGCCACTTCTCCGAATCGCCTTCGATGGCGATGAAGTCCACGCCATTGGGCGTTTCCATCGTGTCCCGAACGGAAAGTGACAGGGGGGTGGTCACGATGGACTTGCATATCTCGATAAATTCTTCCCGGCTGCTGGTCAGGTAGTCCTTGATGCGGTCGTCCGTGCGGTATTCCTGATAATGGGACAGTTTCTCTGCTACATCCCGAAATTGGGGTTTCTTGGCGTAGATCTTCTCCCATTGCTCGATGGCATTATCGAGGTTCTTGATTTTTTCGTAGCACAACGAGAGGAAATATCGTCCGAAGAGGGCTTCAGAGGAATTCTCGTCCTTGATGAATTTGATGGCGCGCTCGAGCTCGATGATCGCGCTATCGAAGGATCCCTGGCTCATATAGGTGCCGCCGCGTTCTACAAGCGCTTTGACCTTGAAAGCCGGGCTTTTCTGGGCGCGTTCGAAAGAGAGGAGCGCGCCGGTATAGTCATTGGATTCTTTAAGAAGCCTCCCCAGGTAATAATAGCTGTCGTAGTTGGACGGATCGTGCTGGAGCGCGAATTCGAACTCGGCGCGCGCTTCCAGCGGATGCTTGGTTCTGTACAGGATCAACCCGAGGTAGAAATGAGCTTTCCCATGGCGAGGATCGAGCTCGACGGCCTTTCGGACATATTTGAGCGCGACGTCCTGCTTGCCTCTCTCGTCGAAGAGTCGAGCGCACTGAAAGAAGTATTCCGCGTTGGTCGGATCGCTCTTTGAGAGCATGATGAACTCTTTGAGCGCCTCTTCCAGCTGACCGAAACGTTCGTACAGCCCTGCGATGAGTTTGCGGAATTCAGTCTCCGGAATATCAACCTCGAATTGTCCGATGTCGCTGACGGTCTTGAGTTCCATGAGAGCCAATTCCTGCTTGTTCTCGGCCAGGTATATCTTGCCCAGGTAGTAATGCGCACCGCTATTGCGCGGTTCCTTGGATAGTACGGCCTTGACGGCTTTCATCGCCACCTGGTATCGCCCCTGCTTGATAAGATCGGCTACCGAAGAAAGTTTTTGCGGAAGGACCAACATGCGTATCAGGAAATACGAAAGCACCCCGACCGTCATGCCGAAGAATATAATAAGTATGATTACAACGGACATCTGCCTGCCTTGCGTCGGATTTCACCCCCCAACGACGTTTACGCACCGGGGAGGCCGTGGTATCTTCTTCTATAGTATACTATGCAGCAAGAAAAAACCATCGCTGGCGGAATCTGACGGAGGAATCCATGGAACGATCGACCAGACTGCTACTCTCGGCATTCGTGGCGTCGCTGGTCGCCCTGATGGCGCCGCTGGCGCTGTCAGCATCCGATTTTTCCGATAGGGGCATCAAACTGTTCATGGAAAACAAACCCCAGGAAGCCGTGGCCCTGCTGGAATTGGCCGTACGCGAGCCCTCGGCGGACGAACTGACTCATCTGTATCTGGGTATAGCCTATCAACAACTTGGCCGCTGGGACGACGCCATAGCCGCCTTCAGGCGCGGACTTACCGGATCCATACAATATCGGCACCTGTTCCTGTTCAATATCGCCAACTCGTTCTTTGCCCAGGGGCGCAACAGTTTTGCGCTCGAGAGTTACGACCAGACTTTGGCGGTTCGCATGGACTACTCGCCCGCCTACCTCAACAGGGCCAACGCCCGCATGAAGGTTGCGGACTATACGGGAGCAGTTGCCGACTATACGGTATATCTGACTCTCGATCCGGGATCCTCCCAGGCTCCGACGATACGAAAATTGGTGGAACTCCTGGGTCAGAAGGCAGCGGCGGCTGATCAGCTCAAGGCGATAGAGGAGGCGCGCAAGCTGGCAGAAGAAGCGGCCAGGCAGGCCCTGCTCGACGCGGTCGCGCAATCGCTGCTGGAGACGGCCGGATCCACGACGAGCCTATCGGCAGGATCCGGGGACCTGCAGGGCTATGACGAGGTGCTTTCCCTTGACGACTGAGCCACGACTGAATCTCAATAGGATGGATCGATGAACAACAAGAAAAAAGTGCTGATAGCAGCTCTTGTCGCCGTGGCCCTCATAGTCAGTATTGGCGGTACGCTTTTATTGACTGGAGGGGCCAGCGGGCGCGAACGTTCCAATATGCTCGCGCTCGCCCGGGAATATATAGACAGGGGAGACTATGACCGCGCCCTCGACCTGCTTGATCGCCTGATAATCAGGGACGTGAACGACGAGGATGCCCGGGCGCTCAGGGATGAAGCCCTGGGCCGGAAATCGGGAGCGGCCGCGTCGCAGGGCCAGGCCTCCGGTCAGGCCAGCGCGGATTCTCAAGCTCTGGCTCAAAGCCTGGACCAGCTGGGCAAGAGCCTTGAGCGGACCGCGAGTACCGTCGCCTCCAGCGGTGCAGGTACCAAACCCGCGGCAGGGTCAGGGTTCGACGCCGACGCATCGGCCGCGGCAAGGAAAGCGGAGGAGGATGCCCGCGCCAAGGCGGAAGCAGAAGCGGAAGCCGCCAGGAAACGCGCCCAGGATGCGGCGCTGGCAAAGACCAGCGCCGAGCTAAGGGCCAAAATGGAAGCCGTGAATGCCCTCGTGAAGGCCGGTCGCTCAGCTTCGAGTTCCGGGGATTATCCGAAAGCCAAGTCCAACTTTGACCAGGCCACCGGCATGCTGCCTGAGGGCGAGCCCAAGTTCGCTTCGCAGACCTGGTCCGATGTAGCCGAAGGGTACTACGACGGGTACAAACTGGATCCGGTCAGTTCAGGTGGCATCGAGTCCATAAAACAGGCTCAGCGTGCGGCCCAGGAGGCCATACGTGCCGCTCCGACCGACCCGGCCACGGCAAGGCCCCATTACACGCTCAGCAAGATCTACAACGATTCCAGAATGCCGGACCTCGCCGTCACCGAGCTCGAGCAGGCGGTCAAGCTTGATCCGAACGACTACCTGTACGCCGTGGAGCTGGGAAAAGCGTATTTCGCCGTGAAGAAATTCGAGGAGGCCAAGCGCGCTTTCGAATCGGTGACAACCAAGCTCAACCCCAAGTACGAACCGGCATTCTATTATCTGGGCATGACGCAACGCGCCCTCAATAATACGACAGCGGCCCTTGCCGCCTTCCGCAGAGCCACCGATCTCAAGCCGGATTACGTCAACGCCCACTTGCAGACGGGTATCGTGCTGAAGGCCAGGAACGATCTTGCCGGCGCCGTCAAGTCGTTCAATACGGCGTTGTCCTTCGACGACAGGAACGTTAGCGCGCTCCGCAACCTTGGCGAGACCTTTGTGGCCCAAGGCAAGCCGGCGGATGCCGAGCGCTCGTTCGAGAGGGCGCTGGCCATAGCGGCAGACGCGACGACGAATTACAACCTGGCCAAGGTCAAGTACGACCTGGGCAAATACGCGGAAGCCTTGCCGTTCGCAAGAAAGGCAGTCGAGCTTTCGCCTTCGACCTCGATATTCCAATACCAGGTGGGCTTGTGCGCCGAAAAGACCGGAGATGTGGATGCCGCCATCATCTCCTATGCCAAGTCGGCCGACCTGGACAGGACGGCCGTCGACCCGAGGACCAACTTGGGAAAGATCTACCTGGAATCGGGATTCATCGACAAGGCGCTTGATATCCTGGACCAGGCATACCGGATCGACTCCAAGTCCTTCGAGGCAAACAACAACCTTGGCAACGCGTATAAGGCCAAGGGCGTCTACGACAAGAGCGTCTTCCATTACGAGCGCGCCCTGGTTCTCGCCCCCAGGGATCCGACGATACTGCTCAACCTGGCCAAGGCCTATGTGCTGGCTGGGGATCTCACAAAGGCAAGGGACACCTATATTGAGCTGATCAAGCTGGATCCCTCTTCTTGGGAGGCCATGCACGAACTGGGCAAGGTATACCTGTCGCTCAAGGACAATGCCGCGGCCAGGAAGGTGTTGACAGAGCTGGTGGCCCGGAAGCCCGATTACTCCAAGCGCGGCGAGGTCGACGCTATCCTGGCGGGTCTCTGATTTCCGGGCGGTTCCGGGACTGACGGTACGAAAACCTTCAGACGATGCGGCGGACCGCTCGATACAAGTCTTCTTTGCTCATGCGTATCCAGATGGGGCGTCCGTGCGGACAATGCGGATCGGGCAGGTCAAGGGCTTGCCGAATCAGTGACACTGCGGCCGCATCGTCCAACGCGTCCCCGTCCATGACCGCCGCGCGGCAAGCGGAGCGAGCGGCGACTTCGCGCAGCAGCGCATCCGGATCGGGCCGGGTACGAAGGAGTTCAAACAGGGCACCCGTCTTGGAGGCAGGCAGCATGGCCGGAGCCGTCTCCAGCAACCAGGAGCCACCCTCGCGCCGTAGCCTGAATCCCAGAACCTCGAGTTCTTCGGCATGCGCCTGCAGGTACGCGTCTTCAGCATCGCTTTCCGATTCATGAACGATGGGCACCAGCAACTCCTGCGCGGCGCAACCGCCCGACATAAGTGCGTCGAACAATATCCGCTCGTGCGCGGCGTGTTGATCCACCAGTATGAACTCGTCGCCGAGCTGCGCGGCCAGGAATACGCCCAGGACCTGCCCGAGGTACGTAAAGCGGCGAGAATCGGTTCCGGCCATCCTGGTGCGCATTGACGGTGCATCATTGTCGCGTGCCTTCGCCGTGGCATCCGCTATCGCTTTCCAGGATGAGCGCTCCGCCGCAGTGTCGGCAGCCCCATGATCATTCTCGAGTCGAACATGATAGTCCGTGGGCACGCGCGCTGTTTCTCGGCGGAAAACCGCTTGCGGGGGTGACGGGACGCGGTCAGCGGGATCGCTGAAAAGTTCCGGCGGGAGCGCGTTGCCCTGAAGCAGAATCCCCGCGGAGATACCCCTGGCCTCCGATCCCAGGAAACCTCGAATCGCGCCGATCAGGCCGCCCCGGATGTCGTCGAGATTGCGAAGGCGTACTTCTTTCTTGGCTGGATGTATGTTGAAGTCCGCGAGGGCGGGATCGACGTCGACGAAGGCGTATGCGAACGGCCAGGCGCCGCCGGGCAACGCGCCGCGATAGGCGTATTCAAGAGCCTGCGATATGCCGTATTCCTGGACTCGTCTACGGTTGATGAACACCTGGAGATGTTTCCTGTCGGTGCGGTATACCGCGGGCGAGCCGACGACAATGCGAGCCTCGAATCCGGGGCCGGATGCCTTCAGCTCCCGGAACAGGCCGGCCGGCAAGTTTCCGGCACACGTGCCGATTATTCGTCCTGACAGTTCTCCGGAGGCGAGGACGAGCAAGGGTTTACCGTTGGACAGCAACTTGAAGGCCACCCCGGGAAATGCCAGGGCCTTGTCCAGCAAAACCTGCCTGCAGGCCGCGGCTTCCGAGGATGGGCGCTTGAGGAATTGCCTTCGCGCCGGAAAGGAGGAAAACAGGCCCCGCAGGGTCACCGCGGTTCCCCTCGATCCGCGCCACGGTTCCATGGACACGTGCTTCCCGGGACCTGCGACCAAGCGCCACGCCCGATCATCTTCGGTTGCGCTGGCAATCTCGATATCCGCTACGGCGGCCATGGAGGCCAGCGCCTCGCCCCTGAAGCCCAGTGTGCGTAGGGACAACAGGTCATCCAGCTCGCGTATCTTGGAGGTCGCGTGCGGCAGGACTGACAGCGCAAGATCATCCTTTTCCATGCCCGAACCGTCGTCCACAACCCGGAGGTATTCGATGCCTCCGCCTTCCAGTTCCACGGTTACGCTGGAGGCACCGGCGTCCAGGGCGTTGTCCAGGAGTTCGCGGAGGGCGGCAGCCGGCCTGTCTATCACTTCACCAGCGGCTATCCGCTTGGCCGTCTCGGGCGGGAGCACCCTGATATTCGTCGTTTCCATCGACTACAAGGATACATCGACGGAGCCCGGATTGTCACGGCCGTATTGCCTTAACAGGGTGTTGAAAAACCGCATCGGCGGTGTTTTCAACACTACAAAAGTGTCGCTATAGCATAGCAGACCGCAAGGTATGCGAGCATAGCGGAGGTTGTTGGAAGAGCAACCGGCTTTTTCAACAACCTGTTAAGCGATCGATAGTGATGGTACTGATAAAAAGGCCGCCCCGGAGGGCGGCCCGATATCAGGTCCCGTAACGCCTGTCAGAAGTGCAGGCGGGTCTCCAGGGTCACGGCCGGCTTGATCTCCGGCTTGGTGTTGGTAGGAGCGTCGCGATAGATGACGTCCCCGTTGTCCTGGCGGGCGATGACGGTAGTAACGATGAAGGCCAAGTCCAGGTTGGGCGCACCGGGAACCGGTAGCACCAGCTCGCCGGAGAACACGGTGTTCTCGTCGAAGAGACTATAGCCGCCAGCGCTCGAACCGATGAGGGTCGGTACGAAGTTCTTGCGCTCATACGTGATGGCGCCGGACACGTTGATGATGGGGATCAGACCCTTCTTGACGGTAAGCACGGCCTTGAAGTAGTCGTTGGCCATGGCGGCTTGCTGCGAGAGCGTGTCCGCGTCGGCCGACCAGGGCCAGAAGTAACCGAAGGTCAGGTTGAGCTTGTCGTTGAAGATGGACGTGCCGCCCTCGCCGTAGATGCCCATGACGCTGGGCGACTGGTCTACGGCCGTGTTGCCGGACAGGTATTCGGACCACTCGATGGTCCGGTCCGCCCGTGAGCGCTCATAGCCGGAATCGAAGAATGCCGGCCGGAACGCGCCGGTGAAATAGCGGTACTCCAGGCGCCAGTCGATGAACAGCACGTTGCCCATGAAGCCCGCCGCGGCTCCCCAGTTGCGGAGCGCGCCGTCGGCGTAGATCATGTCGAAAGCCGCGCCCTGGTCGATCAGGCCGGCGTAGTCGCCCGCGGTCACGTCGTTACGCACGATTGGCAGCATGGCCGCGAAGTCGGAGAATGCCCGGATGCCTAGAATACTGGTCGTGATGATCGGCAGGTCGAGGTCGACGCCCGCTCCGATGAAGATCGGGTCGCCGTATGTATCAGCACCGATGTTCGGATCGGCTACAGTATTGAAAATCGATGCCGGCGCGATGTCGGCCACGGCCGAGAGGCCGAAGGCCAGCTTGAAGTCGGGAACCGGCCGCAAGTACAGCCTGCCCCCGAAAATCTCCGGCTGCGCAAGGTCGTTGGCCAGGGCCTCAAAGCCCCAGGAGCCGAGGTCCATGCCGATATTGAGGCCCAGCCGCCTGATGGCCGGGAATTCCGTGTCGTTGGCGTAGTTGCGCATCACAAGGCCGTGCCCGACGGTAAAGTCGTTCAGGTTGCCGGCCTTGATGAAGAACGGGTCGACCAGGGGTTGCCCGTATTCGATGTATTTGAATTTGAGCGCCACATCGGCCGCGGCGTCCTTGAAGGCGCCCCATGGATCTGATGACCAGCCGATATCGGTACCGAACGACCACTCGTCGTTGCCATTGGGATGGTACCAGTCGGACGGGTCGAACAGGTTCTTGGAGTAGATGATGGGAAGGTACAGCGCCGTCTTGAGCTTGCCCAGCTTGATGGTCGGCTGGATGACGGCTTTGGCGTAGGTCTGTTCGTTGATGGTGATGGAGCCAATCTCCATGCCCAGCGCCTCGCGCAGCCAGGTCACGAAGGCACTCTCGGGAGCGGCCGGCGAGGTTTCTTCACTGGCAGCTGCCTCGCCATCCTCGGTATCCTCGAGCGCGGCGTCGACAGGCTGGCCATCGCCTTCCTCGGTGGGAGACGCCGCCGCATCCTCAAGGGCGGAGGGAGGCATGCGCGCCGGATCGATTTCCATGTCCCCGTATTCGGCATCGTAGACGGCCTGGTTGAAAGCCTGCGGAACGAAGGAACCGAAGAAGTCGGCGAACTGGCCCGCATTGACCACGAAGGACTGGCTGATGCCGTCGGCGCTGCGCTTGCCGAATTCCACCGCTCCCCTGGCTACCAGGAGCATGGCTTTCTTGCCTTCTTCATATGACATGCTGAAGTCCGTGCCGCGCACGCCCGCGACCGTACTGGCCGTGTAGACTTCATAGTTGGAACCCTTGGCAGCGACGGCGCGAACCTTGCCGGTCAGCAGGGTAAATCCGTTGCGGTTGTCCTGTGGGGTCGCGAGTCCTTCAACCCGGAAGGTCGTTGACTTGGCGATCTTGATGAGGGTGCCGTTCGGCGAGAGCCGGAGTTCCACCGTCGTGGTCGATCCCGTACGCACGCTGGAGCCAATCGGGAGGGCGTCGCCCTCGAAGATACCCCCGGATGCGTAGGTAAAGATCGTATTGTCCGGATAGGTAACCGTCAGGTCGTTACCCTGTACGAATTCGAGTATCAGGCTTTGGTTCGCCGCTTGGGAGAAGGCCAGGGCCGTTCCCAGGACGAGGAGCGCTGCCGTCAGGATCAGTCGTCTGGATTTCATGCTTATACTCCTCATGCCATCAGAATTTGATCGAGCTCTGCAGGCTCGAGGTCACGTCGAAATTGTTCGGGCTGTCCGGATTGTATGTAAGATTGTACAACAGGGTGAACACGGCCGCTCCGGTTCGGAAATTGACCGCCGCGGTGATGACGGCGTTGTTCGGATCGACCAAGTCGGCAAAGAAACTGTTGTCCATACCGAGGAAGTACTTTTCGTACGAGAAATCGAAGAAGAAACCGCCCAGGAAGCCTTCTCCAATGCCCGCCACTCCGCGGAGATGGGGATAGTCCGCCTGGTTGGGGTTGAGGGCCGCTACGGCCGGAATGGCCTTGAAGGGACCGTCCATGGACACGTCGAAGAAGAGCTTGTCGTCGAGCAGGCTCATACCGGCCTTGGCCAGCCAGCCGATGGAGCCGTCACCCGTGGGAGTGGTTTCCATGATGTCGGACTTCAACGCCCTGAAGACGTCATAATTGGCGTCGAAATAGACGGGTATGAAACCGGCTCCCAATATGCGCAACTGCGCGCCATAGGTGATGATTCCCACGAGGCGGCCGCCCGCTCCCACCATGAAGCCGGTGCGGTCATTGGGCTCGAACGCGATCTCGGTGAACGCGGCCAGGGGGAACAGCTGGCTCTTGATCAGGGGCAGGAACAGGTCGGCCCCGTATACGGCCACGGGGGCGTTACCCAGCGGCGTGTCCACGTACAGTTCGGGCTTGTTGTCCATGGCGGCGGTAACGCCGACCTGCAGGTCCTCCAGCAGTGGCAGGCCGGTGGTCACCATCGGCCGGATGTAGAGCCGTCCGCCGATCACGTCGAGCTGGGCCAGGTTGCCGGTCAGGAGCTCGAGCCCCACGAAGGGAAAATCGAACAGGCCGCCATCCAGGTTGAGCTGGAGGCCGAAAATCCTCTGCCCCGGCAGGAATCGAGTATTGGCATAATTGCCGACGATGAAGCCGTTGCCCAAGGTCAGATCCTCAATCGATCCGAGCTTGGCGTACAGCGGATCACCGCGCATCCCATAGCGGAAGTACATGATCTTGGGCAGGTAGAGATCGAGCAAGCTTTTTCCCGACCCCTCATAATCGGGTACCCAATCGCCCGGATAGACCTCAATGGCCTCGGAATCCGAGGGCATCAGGTGGAATCTCATGGTAAAGTCAAATCCGATCCCAAATTTACCAAAGCCGAGATCGGGTTGAAAGCCCAGGTTGTTCCAGGTTTCGGGATTGCCCGCCTGGTCGGTAATGACGTCGGTGCCAAGCACGATACCTGCCTGGAAATTGAAACCGCCTTCGTCTTGGGCCCATATGCCAACGGTTACGAGGCTCAAGGCCAAGAAGATGATCATCACTCTTCTCATTATGCAGTTCCTCCTAGGGCGCGGATTCTGGCAGGCGGTGAATTCCGAGTGCCGAAGCCGCATGCTACCAATATACTCCACTTTTTGGACATTTCAAAAGGGGATGAGTGGATTGATGGCGCCATGACTTCATGTACGCCTCACGGCGAGGAGCGACGATCTGGCTACGTGCCATGGAAGCGAACGGTTTGACGGAGAAAGTCACCCCATGCTAGGCTTTGGTGGCCCGGACCGAAACGAACGCGGGGCCGATCCCGGCTCGAGCGAGGTATACCATGTCATTCTTCGACAAGATTGAAACAGCCTGGAAAGAGCGGGGGACCCTGCTGTGCGTCGGTCTTGATCCGAGGCCCGATCCCGGCGAGGGTGCACAAGGTCTATATGATCGGGCAATGCGCCTGGTGGAGGCCTGTGCTCCGTACGCCGCATGTTTCAAGCCGAACTCCGCGTTCTTCGAGGCCTACGGCGAAGCTGGCATGGCCGCATTGATCCGTTTGGTCGGGCAGATCCCCGATGAAACCCCGGTGCTCCTGGACGCCAAGCGCTGCGACATCGGGTCGACGGCGGAGGCTTACGCCCGGGCTTGTTTCGAAGTCATTGGCGCCGACGCCGTCACCTTGAGCCCGTACATGGGTCGAGACGCCGCAGATCCTTTCCTGGCATACGTAGACAAGGTTGTTTTCATGCTGGCGCGAACCAGCAACCCCCGTGCCGGGGTATTCCAGGATCTCGTGGTAGGCCAAGGCACGCTGTACGAGGCCGTGGCCGCCGAATGCGCCAGTTGGTCGGACCGCGTCGGGCTCGTAGCTGCAGGAAATGATCCCAGTGGGCTTGCAGCGGTCCGAAGAGCGGCGCCGGAAGCTTGGATCCTGGCGCCCGGCATCGGCGCACAAGGGGGCGATATAGCGGAAGCATGGCTCGCCGGCTCTCGTTCCGACGATCTTGGAATACTCCCCGTGGCTGCGAGAGCCATCGCCGGCGCAGAGAATCCGGCCTCAGCGGCCAGGAACCTGGTGGAAGCCATGCGTCGCGCCTCCAAAAAAGGTAACGGCAATGTACCCGGGACTGCCCGGGGCGCTGGTTTCGGCCCCGGCATCGCCCTGAAACGCCGTATCATGCGAGGGCTGGTCGATACCGGTTGCTTCAGGGTGGGGAGGTTTACGCTGAAAAGCGGCAAGGTATCTCCCTTCTATGTGGATCTGCGGCGTGTAATCAGCGATCCGAGGCTTCTGGCCGATATCGCGATGGCGTATGCCTCTGCAGCGGAAGGTCTTCAATTCGACAGGATAGCCGGGATTCCTGCCGCTGCCCTGCCCCTGGCTACAGCGGCGGCACTGACCCTGGGGCGGCCTATGGTCTGGCCGAGAATGCCTGTCAAGGATCATGGTACCGGCAATCGGGTGGAAGGCAATTGCCACCCTGGGGACCGATTGCTGCTACTTGACGACTTGATCACGACGGGTGCGTCAAAACGTGAAGCTATCGAGATACTTCGCGCAGAAAAGCTCGTTGTGGAGGATCTGGTTGTCCTGATCGAACGCGGAAAACAGGGTAGGCGGGACATGAAAACGCAGGGAGTAATGCTTCATGCATTTTTCCATGTCAGGGAACTGTTCTCCCTGTGTGAAGAGCTCGGCGTTATCGACTCAGTTCAAAGGCGGGACATGGAAGCTTTTACCGAGGATGAATAGCGTTTGGCGACAGGCGAGTCCTGCAAGCAGTCCACGGCTGCCTGCGAGACGATTCATTGCGATTTCGGTTCCGGCGGCATCAAAAGAATATTCGCCAGATTTTGGCTGTCCAGAAACTCGTCCATGTGTTTGGACAGCTTTTTCCAGAGGGCACTGGCCACGCAGTGGTCTTCATTTATACAGAGTTCGTCAGCGTCGCAGAGGCAGGGTGCAATACCCAGTCCTTCCCCTGATGCCGTGAGAATATGCTTGAGTGTGATCGATTCCAGAGGTTTGGCAAAATAGAACCCTCCGCCTGGACCGCGAACCGACGCGATGATACCCGCTTTCCTCAGCTTGAAGAAAATTTGCTCCAGGAATTCAGGTGAAATGCCTTCAGCCGCGGATATTGTCTTGATAGAAGTCGGTGAGGTGCCATCAGCCATTCTGGCCAAAGCCAATGTTGCCCTCAGGGCATATCTGCCTTTTGT
>SPCK01000317.1 GCA_004525355.1 Spirochaetales bacterium | reverse complement strand
CAGGCTTATCTTCTGTGTTCGGAATGGGTACAGGAGTTGCCCTGCCGCTATGGCCGCCAAGCTCTACCTTATAAATGGGATATGGAAGAGTCATGTATAGGTGTGCTGCATATTGAATTTCGCCTGGACCTGAATTAGGTGAAAGGAACGGATAGTTAGTGAACGCGGACTGAACACCTCGTTGCCTTGGTGCTTACATCCCGTTTCTATCAAACCGGTCTTTTACCGGAATCCTTAAAGAGGTCTCTTTTTAGGTCAGATTTCGAGCTTAGATGCATTCAGCTCTTATTCCTTAGCGCGTAGCTGCCCGGCGATGCCTTGTCAGACAACCGGTACACCAGTGGCGCCGCTGCTTGGTTCCTCTCGTACTAAAAGCAGCTTACCCGCAGACCTCTGGCACCTCTAGTAGATAGTAACCGACCTGTCTCACGACGGTCTAAACCCAGCTCACGATCTCCTTTAATAGGCGAACAACCTCACCCTTGGCCGCTGCTGCACGGCCAGGATGGAAAGAACCGACATCGAGGTAGCAAGCTGCCGGGTCGATATGTACTCTTGCCGGCAACGACTCAATTATCCCCGGGGTAACTTTTCTGTCATTTTTGGCCCCCACCAAGGAGGCTCAAAAGTTCGCTAGAACCGACTTTCGTCTCGTCATCCACTGCTTTGCTGAATAACGTCAGGCTGACTTATACTCTTGCACTCTTCAGCGAGTTTCCGACCCGCTTGAGTCAACCATTGCGCGCCCTTGATATCTTTTCAAGGGCGTCCCGCCCCAGGCAAACTGCCCACCTATCGGGGTCCTCTTCGCAGAGTTAGGGTCGTAGTTCCAGAAGGGTAGTGTCCCAATTGCGACTCCACAGATGCTGGCGCACCCGCTTCGACGTCTCCTACCTACACTGTACATCCAGAACCACAACCCAACGACAGGCTGCAGTAAAGCTCCACGGGGTCTTCACTTCCCCCTAGAGGTCTCTAGACTGTGCACTAGAATGTAAGCTTCACCGGACTCCAGTTAGGGACAGTAGGGCTCTCATTGATCCATTCATGCAAGTCGCCAATTAAGCGACAAGGTACTACGCTACCTTAAGAGGGTCATAGTTACCCCCGCTGTTTACAGGCCCTTCTTCCCGTTGAACCGGGGTTTCAGGTACCTGCACTGAGCAGGATTCAGAGATTGTACTAGCCCTTACGGGTTTGCAATCTCCTATGTTGGTATTAGACAGTTAGAGCCCCCTGGTCACTGCGACCTGCTGTCTACACAGCAGGCACTCCTTCTCCCGAAGTTACGGAGCTAATTTGCCGAATTCCCTTAACTGAATTACTCCGACACGCCTTAGCCTTTTCAGCTAGGGGCACCAGTGTCAGTTCTCGGTACGGACATTTAGCTGTCCTTTTCACGGGTTCCTGGGTGCAGCCGACTTTAGCCATTACAGATTCGCCCGCTTCTCGCCATTACGGCTCTCCACAGGTTTCGCTGCTTAGACGGCGCGACAGCGCCGCTCGGCCTGCCCGAAAACGTCAGACTTTAGTGCTAAATGGTACAGGAATATTAACCTGTTTCCCTTTTGGCGTACTCGAATTACGGTACGTCTTAGGACCGACTAACCCTCGGCTGACGATCATTGCCGAGGAAACCTGGCCCCTTCGGCGGCAAGGATTCTCACCTTGCTTTGCTGCTACTATTACCAGGATTTTCGTTTGTGAACGGTCCACAGGACTTCACAGCCCTGCTTCAGCCCGAACACAACGCCTTCCTACGAGATTACCTTGCGGTACTCCGTGGTATCGGTGGTCGACTTGAGCCCCGTCAATTTTCGGGGCCCCAAACCTCGACTGGTGAGCTGTTACGCACTCTTTAAAGGGTAGCTGCTTCTAAGCTAACCTTCCAGCTGTCTTGGGCTTGGGACGCCCTTTAGTGTTAACACTTAGTCGACACTTGGGGACCTTAACCACGGGCTGGGTTGTCTCCCTTACGGACTACAAGCTTACCCCAGTAGTCCGGACTCCAACTATCTCAGATGACAGTGGGTTTGGAGTTTGACAGGCGGGCGAGGGATTTCTCCCCCGAAATCGCCAATCAGTGCTCTACTCCACCGACGATCTCCAGTCAGGTCATGCTACGACATGTTTCGGAAGGAACCAGCGGATGCCGGGTTAGATTAGCATTTCACTACGAGACGCAGGTCACACGAATGATTTGCAGATCAAAACCGCTTGCGGTCCTCCACGTAGCTTTCGCCACGCTTCAACCTGCCCACGCCTAGATCACCCGGCTTCGGGTCGTACCCCGGTGACTCCACGCACTTGTATACGTCGTGCCTCGCCCGAAGGCTGCGCACATGTTGCTTTCGCTTCGGCTGCCCAGATAAAAGGTTAGCCATCGCCACCAAGATACACTCCCTGGCCCGTTCTTCAAAACGTAAGATACGACACTGGCAGTGACATTCGTACTACATCCTCGCGAATGATTCCTTCATGTCAAAGATCCTTTCATGCCGTATCGTTCCATCACTATCAGGTTTCAGGCACTTTGCACCTCCCTTCTCGGGGTACTTTTCAGCGTTCGGTCACCCTACTATTTCGCTATCGGTCTCAAGTAGTATTTAGTTTTGGAGGTTGGTGCCCCCCAGATTCCCGCACGATATCCGACGCACGGTACTCAGGGACATGTTCCGGTTTATTGGCTTACACCTAAGTGACTGTCACACTCTATGGTCTGCCGTTCCAGGCAAGTTCGGTTTCGCCGCCAAACGTTTGAACAGCCCTACAACACCACATTTCCCCGAAGGGATTCGGTTTGAACTGTGCCGTTTTCACTCGCCGTTACTAGCGGCATCTCGTTTGATTTCTTTTCCAGCTCCTACTGAGATGTTTCAATTCGGAGCGTTCCCGATCATTACTGATCACTATGGAGAGGTCCCATTCGGAAATCCCGGGTTCATTGGATCCATGCACCTACCCCGGGCTTATCGCAGCTTGGCACGTCCTTCATCAGCTCTTGAGCCGAGCCATCCACCTGATAGCATAACTCCTGTTACACCTAACCAGGTCCAGTTAGCGTTCAATATACAGCACCTATACACGACTTCATATGCCTGCGGTTCCGCGCAGGCTATCCATCCTTCCCCGGTAAATTACTTACCGGGTGCACAAAAGTGGACTTGCTGGGATTTGAACCCAGGGCCTCTGCCTTGCAAAGGCAGCGATCTTCCAACTGATCTACAAGCCCGAGAGAGACTAGAGATCCACAAAGGATCTCAGATTTTAGAGATCCACAAAGGATCTCAGATTTGAGGATTTTGTTCGGTTTATCGGCATCTGGGTGATAGTGTTTTT
>SPCK01000414.1 GCA_004525355.1 Spirochaetales bacterium | reverse complement strand
GGATTACCGGAGGCATTGGACAGTTTGAACAGGTTCTCGCCCACGGCGGTCAGTCCGACCGGGTTGGGAAAGCGGTACAGTTCCAGGCGACCGACGTCCACGGGATCGTCCTGGCCCGGTATTTTGACGCTGATGCGCCCGTCCTGGCTGATGCTCAGCGACTCGGGGATAAAATTTTCAGGCAAGACAACCTCGGGCATGAGCTTGTAGCCGTTGCTGGTAACGATCTGGCCGTTCGAGTCGATCTTGAACGCTCCGTCCCGCGTATATCCGTAGCTGCCGTCGTAGAGCATCACGCGGAAGAAACCGTCGCCCATGATGGCAACGTCCGAGACGTTCTCGGTATTCTGGAGCGCGCCTTGGGTGAACTGCCTCTGGGTGGCGGCCAGCTTTGAGCCGTGGCCCATCTGGATCGGCACGGGCACCACGGTATCCTCGGTGGCGGGGGTACCTGCCACGCGGACGGTCTGGTAGATCAGGTCCTCGAAGTCGGCGCGCATGCGTTTGTAGCCCGACGTGTTCACGTTGGCAAGATTATTCGCGATCGTATCGATGCTGGCTTGCTGCCCGATCATGCCGCTGGCGGCTGTCCACAAACTTCGAACCATGTTCTATTTCTCCTATACTCGGACGACTTCGTTGATCAGCTTGCTTAGCGAGGCATCCTGGCTCTGGATCGTCTTCTGGTTGGCCTCGTATGCCCGGTTGACCTCGATCATCTTGACCATCTCGCTGACCACGTTGACATTGGACGCCTCGGTAAAGCCCTGAAGGACCGTTGGTCTGGCTTCGCCCTGCATGATCCTGGCAGGCCCCGAGAGTTCGGTGTCCTTCCACATGCTGGAACCCTGCTTGGCCAGGAATCTATCGAGTTCAAAATCGACTATCTTCAAGGTGTCCAGGAGTACGGGCTGCTTCCATTCGTTCTGTTCGCGCCCGATGAGCTCCTCGGGATTGTCCTGGTACTCGGCGTTTACCCAGACGCGGCCGTCCTTGTCTATCTGGAAATTGTTGGCCTTGACCCGGATGGGGCCATTCTGACCCATTACGGGGTAGCCTTCCTTGGTCTCCAGGAAGCCTTCCTTGCCCAGTATGAAAGAACCGTTGCGGGTATAGCGTTCACCGTAGGGTGTGGAGATACTCAGCCATCCCTTGCTGTCCAGCGCCACGTCGAAGTCGCTGTCTGTCTGCTTGAGGGCGCCTTGCTCCAGCTCGGTAAAGACCTCGTTGGACTCGACGCCCGTACCGACCTTGCCGATGATGGGGGCCATGTCTCCCGAGCCGAGCGGATGCAGGTAGACGCCGTCGTCGTTCATGCGCCGCAGGAGCAGCTGGGCGAAGGCCTTGCTGACCGTCACGTCGCGCTTGTAGCCGTCCGTGTCGACGTTGGCGAGATTATTGGCAATCGTGTCGAGCCTGACCTGCTGGGCGGCCATGCCGCTCGCTCCCGTGTACCATCCCCTGAGCATTCGTGACCCTCCGTCATTCTACATATCGGCTCGTCGAGCGCCCTAATTGAGCGCGGACTTGGAAGCCGGGTAGCCGGGACGCACAGGGGGTTCTTTGGGGAGGGCGCGCCCCTTCGGGCCGGGCCATCGCTGCAATCTCCGCCGCGCCGGGACGTGGATGAGCGGCGTCCCTGCGGGCCGCCGCTGGGGCCGGGAATCCGCGCGGCGGAGTATTTCCGCTCTGTCCCTCGCGCCTGGGCTGTCGGGCGTACGTTTACCGGTCTCGTGTTGTAGGGGATGTAGCCGCTGGATTTTCGGGGAATCGCGCGTCGGGATCGTCCCTCAGATCGTCACGATGTTGCCCGTGTCGATTT
Organism: Spirochaetales bacterium; assembly: GCA_004525355.1. Classification (GTDB taxonomy): domain Bacteria; phylum Spirochaetota; class Spirochaetia; order Treponematales; family UBA12059; genus UBA5200. Next base: position 756 of record SPCK01000414.1, on the reverse strand, counting down.
CCTTGACGAAGATTCGTTCATAGCGGTTCGAGTGTGGCTGGATGTTTGCGTGGGGGGCGTAGGTGGTCATGAAGAAGAACATGACATCGCTCATATCATTCTGGGACTCGACGAGCGAGTAGCGGTAATAGATTTCTCCCTCGTGGGCGAGCAGGACAGCCCGGCGGCGCTCGTCCTTTTCCTCGTCCGGGTCGGTTGCTACCCGTAGCGTGGCACGCAGGCCGCCGTAATATGAGCGGGCCAGCATGTAGAGGTTGAGCTTGCCGTGATCGTCCTTATAGTAGAGTTCCGCCAATCCCCCCATCGCGGGCACCGACCCGTTGATGACGTAGCGGTCGGCTTTGACGATGGGCGACCAGTGGACCGTGTAGAAAGCGTCGTCCAGGTCAACGGTCTTATGGATTTCGTAAAGCATGGTCACATGCTAGCATGGCAGGCCCTCGTTGCACAGATGCCGTTTTCCCTGGAAACCGGGCCAATTTCAAAAAGCGGCTGCTTTTGAAATTGACTCCGTTAGTAACCCTGTACATTCAATCCCGTTTGCGCTAGCATCGTAGCCGGACGAAACGTCCGTCGCGCGATCGTCGAGCTTTACAAGGCCCTCTACCGCGCGCGAAGGGATTATCGTTGTATGCGTGAAGTTCTGACATCCATACTTGCCGTCGAGCAGGAAGCCCGTACACGAGTAGAAGAAGCCTCAAGGGAAGCTGCCGCGCTCAAGGCCAAGGCGGACGCCCAGGCCGAGCGGATGCAGGC
>SPCK01000465.1 GCA_004525355.1 Spirochaetales bacterium | reverse complement strand
TCCGTGCCAAACTCCAGTTCTCGACGGCTCTTTCGAGCCTCTCGCCTCTCGCAAGGCGCGGCGAAATTTATACCGCCCTTTGAACAAAGTGTCAATACCACTCGTTGAAATATCGATTGCATCGAAAACAATCGATTCCGCAGAAGGACATCACCTCCTGAAGCCAGACTCGAAAATAATCGATACTGTGCATATTTATTCAAATGTATCTATCGAAATTAATGCATAAGTACTGTCAATGTCAAGGTCAACATTACATTTTACTATAGTATAAATACCGAAAAACAGGTGAGCGTGTCAAGCCATTTCAGTACCGCGCCTACGGAATCTGCCAAAATAGATCTTCATCGCCATAATGTCTCAAACTGAAGGCCTCATCCAAGTGATCGAGCCCGATTGTAGCCGCACCGACCAGATCGGCGAGCGTTCTCGCCACGCGAAGGACCCCGTGACTGGCCCTGGAAGACAAGCCTCCTTCACTGGATCTGGCTATGAACAGACTCCTGGCATCTCCATCGAAGGAGCAGTATGCTCCCATCCCGCCTGGTGGCAGACGCGCGTTGACCTTCCATTGATCGCTGTGATATCGACGGTTTTGGATCTCTCTCGCCAGTCGCACTCGTTCTTTTACCACATCCGTCGATTCTCCCGAAGGGCTGGCAAGTTCACGAGGGTCCGTAGGCTTGACGGGCACCCGGATATCGACCCTATCCAGCAAGGGGCCGCCTAAACGTTTCCAATACTTCCGTATTTCCTCGTGCGAGCACAGGCATATCCCGCCTTGACGCCCCAAGTTGCCACATGGGCAGGGATTGCATGCCAACACAAGCGTAAAGGCTGAAGGATATCGTACCGTTCGGTCCGCGCGAGCGATGGAAACCATCCCTTCTTCCAGGGGTTCCCGCAACGCCTGAAGTACATCGATACGGAATTCAGGCGCCTCGTCCAGAAACAGTACTCCTCCATGTGCCAGGCTGATCTCTCCCGGTTTCTTGATCTTGCCCCCGCCGACGACGCCTTCAGTCGATGCGCTGTGGTGCGGCGTCCGGAATGGCGGCCTGCGCAGGAGCCCTGACCGCAGGGGCAAGACACCGGCCAGCGAATGAAGCTTGGTCGACGCAATGGCGTCGGTATCTTCCAAATCCGGCAGTAAACCTGGCAGGCGCCTTGCCGCCATCGTCTTGCCCGCACCGGGCGGACCGAACAACAGCAGGTGGTGGCCACCGGCGGCGGCAACTTCGAGCGCTCTCCTCAGCCGTGGTTGCCCTCGGATATCGGCAAGATCATCGGTAAAACGATACAGCTCTTCCTCGACGGCGACAGGAACAGGCTGCGAACTCCGCGCATCGGTACCGCCGCGCATGGCGGCGGATAATCCGCTGGCTTCAGCCAGGCGCTCCATGCCGAAGGCGCCGGTCCCGGCAAGCACCCTCGCCTCCAACACGTTGGAAAGCGGAACCAGGAAGCGCTTCACTCCGGCGGCGAGACCGGCCGCGACTGCCGGCAGGATTCCGGGCACCCCCCTGATGGCACCGGACAGTTCGAGCTCACCCATGGCCAGCACGTCGTCCCCGAAGTCGGGGACCTGTCCTGAAGCGACGAGTACCGCGAGTGCTATGGGCAGGTCGAAGGATGCTCCAGCCTTGCGTAATCCCGCCGGCGCGAGGTTTATCAGCAATCGGTCAAGTGGGAATTCATACCCTGAGTTCCTGATCGACGCGCGCACCCGTTCCCTGGACTCCTTGACCGCCCCATCCGGCAGGCCGACGATATCCACCGCGGGGATGCCACGTCGCAGATCCACCTCCACCGTCACCAGCTCGCCGTCGAAGCCAATCGGCTCGAACGCGTACACTTTCATGGGAACCTCCGCGGGAGCCGTACGCGAGAGGGAGGCGCGCCGCTTGCGAAGGAGGGTGGCAAAAGCCACCGCATCGGCCGACTGGGGCTGGGGACCGAACGGCTACTTTCGTCCGCGAAGCATCACCGCGAAGGCAATGGAAAAGAAAAGCCAGGGGAGGTTGGGAAAAATCACAGCGAGCACGGGAACGCCGGCGAGCAGCCCAACTCGCTCGGGAGCCAAGCCGAACTCCGAAAGCAGTGAATAGAGGATATCCGCGTATCCGGCCACGATTCCCACCACGATGAGCATCCACGAGGCGTCGCGCGTCCTGGACCAGACGACAATCGCCAGGAAGGTAGCCACCGCGATGAAAATGAGGCGGGATCCCAGGACGATGAGG
>SPCK01000206.1 GCA_004525355.1 Spirochaetales bacterium | reverse complement strand
GACCCAACCGGCTATGCCTTCAAAGGCCGGGATGCGCTTGCCGACGAGTATGTCGCCCGCCTTGCCTACCGCGATGCGAAAAACGAGTTGATCGTTCTTACGATCCAGGAGCAACAGCGACCAGTTGAGCGGCGCGAAGCAGGTGCCTATATGCTGCATCGTCCGGTCGAGAACTCCGCGCACGGTCGTTTCGGACACGATATCCTTGGCGATTTCCGAAAAGTACGATAGATGAATCAGATCCGACAGGTCCTCTGACCCCATGCTAACCTCCTTGGTTGCCGTTCCAGCTACTTTGCTTTGGTCATCGAGAGTAACTTTACTAGGTAGTTGCTTTTCATCTGTTCGCTCGCCATCAGTTGCTTTACCGGGGGCAGCTTCAGGATTACCCCGAGGATAGCGGCCATCGCCCGATGGCTCGCGAGAGCATGGGTATCGACGAGGAGGTTCTGGAGTTTGCCTCGCTCTATCGCCATGAGTACCACTCTATGCGTGGAATCGACCGGCGTAAATACGCGCTTCGGCCTGGTGGCAAGTAAAAGGCTCCCGTTCGGGCAGGCTCGAACGCAGACGCCGCACCCGAGACACGAATCGTCGAGCAGGCGGGCCGTGCGCTTTGATGGGCGCTTGGGATCCTCCGCCGATACGAGCGCCATGGCGTCGACGGGGCAGGCATCGACGCATTTGCCGCAGCCCGTGCACGTCTCTGCGTTTATGCGAGGAATGAAATTGGTGGTATGCACGGGATGAAGTATGCCGAAGCGGCGCTGGGCGATCAGGGCTTCGCAGCAACAGCCGCAGCAGTTGCAGATGAAGTTCACCCGATTCTGTACGTTCTCCCCGAACTGGACGAGCCCGTGTTCGTAAGCGGTATCGAGGAGGCCCATGCACTCCGAGACGTCTATGGCTCGGGCGTGGCCGTGCCTTGTCAGGGATTCGGCTGAGTTGTTGAATGTCATGCAGATATCCATCGGAGCATCGCAAGCGCGGCCGAGGTGCTGCATCTTGTGTCTGCAGTAGCACATACCGACGCCGATGTGCGACGCGGTCTTGATGACCTCGCTGGCCCGCTCGTAGTCGAGTACGATGAGGTCCTTGTCGCCAGGAATCATTGCTTCATTGGGGAGCATGGGTTCCTGAACGAATACGCGGCCGAGCTGGGTATCACCCTCCGTGAACAATGCCTTGATGAAATCCTCCTCGACGTTCAGGTACTGGTAGAACAGCTCCGCGAGCGCCTTCTGGTCCAGGTCGCTCCGGATGCGCATCAAGGAGAACTCAAAGAATCCAGCCATTGGGGGCGGGAGGCAATAAGTCGTCCTGCCCTCATGCTCGGCATCCAGGAGCAGGGCGCGGCTCGCCAGGTCATCGAGGGTTTTCCTGGCTTCCTGCGGGCTCGTCTTCCAAGCCCGGCCGGCTTGTTCGGCGTCGAACGGGCGAATGGGCAGGAGGGATACCAGCTCGGCCTCCTTCTCATTGAACAGGAGCTTGAGTATGGAGAAAAGTAGTTCGGACGGCGGCGCTCCCTGCGGAAAGCGATTGAGTCGTTCCGTCAGTTGCTCGTAGCTGGACTTGATCGTCTGATGCGCCATGTCGTCTCCTTTCTACGGACTCGCATTGGTCGATATTGCGAATGGTAACCATTTTTGTTCGCTATCGTGCTGTGATCGAAATTTTCGATACTTGAATGGTATGCCCGATTGTAGTGGTGCGCAAGAAATCAATCCAGTGTATCGCTTGACAGCGGTTTCCCGTGAAATACAAAATGAAAGAGGCCCGTACCGTTGCGCTGGATAGAAGGGCGATCATGGCATCGCCCATTATGGAACGGAGGTAACGTGCTTCATCCCAAATCGATCGAATGGGACGAGTCGATGAAAGCCCTGTTTGACCGGATCGATTCGATACTTGAGGACCGTTACGGCGGGGAATGGCGGCTCAAGCGCAACCGGCCTGCCCGCGGAGCGACCTCCAACCCGGAGGCCGATGGCCTGTTCAACGTGGGCTCGTTCTTTACGCCAGGATACGGTAGCAAGTTTGGCCGGGGCTATCTCGTCGAGATCGCGCTCGCGACCAACGAGCCCGTCAAGTCTGAAGTCCGGGAAGAAATAGAGCTGCTCGTATTGGACCTTGTCAGGCGCTCGTTGCCTGAGTTCTTTCCGGGTCGCGAGCTGTACGTGGATCGGGACGGATCCATGTTCAAGATTTACGGGGACCTTTCCCTCGACAAACCCATTTAGGAGCCGATCGCCAGAATCGACCATGCCAAGGCCAGCCTCTCCAGGGTGAAGGATGCGTTGGCCGGGCTCGTGGAGGGTAAAGGGACGAACCGCAAGCGCCCCGGCGAGATGCGTTCCAAGCTCGGTGCGAGTCCCCGCATGAACGCTCCGTGCGCTTTGGCGCCGTTAAAGCAGATAGCCCGGAGTTCGGGATGTTCGCCGATCAGTCTGCCAAGGTCGTTGTACGCCTCGGTAGATTTGATGATTGCGCTGTCCAGGCTGCCGGTCCGTTCGCACGAGGCGATCACGTCCCACAAACCCACTCCGGCGGCGTTCAGGGCTACGACGCGCTCTGCATACGGCAGCCGAGACGGGATGCCAAACAGCATCTCGACGAGTGGCCAGAACCGGTTGTTCGGATGGGCGTAATACTGGCCTCGATCGAGCGACAGGGCACCCGGCATCGATCCGAGGACAAGCGTCCGCATATTCTTTCCAACTATTGGCGCCAGCCCTGTCAGTCTCGATGATTCCATACTCATGGATTCTAGCACGGACTGGTAGTTTTGATTCTTCTCCATTATGCTGGTAGCATGGGTATCTGGATCGTGCTTGGGCTGATCGTTTGTTCGGCTGGGGCGCTTGCGCTCGTTGCATATATATCTCGCAACCTCATAATCGCCTGGCGGCCGGAGATGGCCATGGGAATGCCTGGCGCGGGCGAGGGGACGAACTTGATGGATGATGACGCTGTCTTTGCCCGGCAACTCAACTCGTTGATAGAGGCCGCGCTGGATACGGGCGACCTTCACGGCATGGTCCAGGCCCTCGCGGACCGCATGGCCGGTATAATTTCGGCCGACGGCTGCTATATCACCTTCTGGGATCAGGAACGGCACAGGACGATCCCGGCCGCCGCCTATGGGCCCTATCGCGAAAAATATCCTGCTTTCAAGGTGGAGGCTGGCGAGCGGACTTTCACGTCGTCCATAGCCGAAGCGGGTCACACGCTCGTCGTTGCGGACGCGCGAGCGTCGGCGTACACAAGTAATCGGATAGTGGACAATTATCCGGCAAGGTCCCTCCTGGGAATCCCCATGATATCCGATGGCAGGATTCTGGGCGCGGTGATCATCAGCTACAATACGCTTCACGTGTTTACTGACATGGAGAAGATCCGATGCGAACACGCCGCGAGGCACATCTCGTTCGCCGTGGCAAAAATGCGGTTTCTGGAGGACGAACGGCACAGGGTGGAGGAATTGGCTGCCCTGAACAGGATCGGAATGGCCATCAACTCGGGTAGGGATTTCAATCAGGTCGTCTCGACGATATTCGAACAATGCAAGGGTATCATCGACCTGAACACCTTCTACCTGGCCCTGTATGACGAGCAACGGGAAGAACTCAGCTTCCCGGTTTTCTATGACGGGGGAGAGCTGGTCGATTTGCAGACGCGGAACATACTGGAACAGCCGGGTATAAGCGGGTATATCATCAAGAGCCGGACCTCGCTCAGCCTACCCGACGCGTCCTTGCCTGAGATTCAATCCCGTTTTGGTGTCGTTAGCCTGGGCGGGGTACCTTCCAGGGCGTATATCGGCGTTCCGCTTATCTATCGGGACAGGGTGCTGGGCGTGCTCTCGGTCCAAAGCAAGCACGCCAACGCCTACTCGTCACGCCAGGTCCAACTGGTGGAAACCATCGCGGCGCAGTCCGCCATCGCCATCGAGAACGCCAGGCTCTACGACGAACTGCGGCACCTGTCCGTCACCGACGGTTTGACCGGTATCTTCAATTTCCGGAGCTTGATGGAATTGGGACCGATGGAATTCGCGCGGGCCACACGGTTGGGTCGGCATCTGTCGGTTGTGTTTTTCGATATCGATTCTTTCAAGGATTTCAATACTCGCTACGGACACGCAACGGGCAATGCGGTGCTCGTCGCCGTTGTGGAAGAAAGCCGTTCGTGCGTTCGCGGAATCGATCTGTTCGCGCGGTATGGCGGCGAGGAATTCGTGATAGTCTTGCCGGAAACACCGCGGGACGAAGCCGTCAGGGTGGCAGAGCGGGTGCGCTTGGCCGTAGAGTCGTTGCGGGTCAGCGCTCCCGAGGATGACAAGTCCGGGGACCTTCGGGTGACTATTAGCGTCGGCGTAGCTTCCATGAACTCGAGCATGTCCGACTTCCAGGATGTCCTGGATGCCGCCAACGTAGCCGAGCGCGAGGCAAAGGAGCACGGCCGAAATCGAGTGGAGGTATCCGCGTAAGGCAAGGGAAATAGCCCGGGCTCGCCTTGAAAGGAATGTGTCGAAGGGAAACATAATGTATCGCTGAAAGCGACTGACGCCTGCTATACGCGCTGGCGACAAGCGCGAGCGGGCGAAGCGGAAAGCCCGGAGCCCAATGAAAAAGCGCCCTCGGAGGGCGCTTTTTTCATTGGGCGAGGACTTGCAGCAAAGCACGCGGTTCCCGCGTCGCGGG
>SPCK01000052.1 GCA_004525355.1 Spirochaetales bacterium | reverse complement strand
GCGGGAATGGAATTCGCCGTGAACACTACCACCGCGACCCGAGGGCAGATTCGCGAGTACCTCCTGTTCTCTGGCGACATAGTCTCCAGTTCCACCGTAGACGCCTATTCGGACGTGGCCGGCAAGGTTACCAAGCTGTATGTATCCATTGGCGATCGGGTGCGGAAGGACGATCCCCTGGCCGAGATAGACCCCTCGCGGCCGGGCATGACCTTCATCCCCGGCGTAGCCAAGGCTCCCATAGCAGGCACCGTCGTCGCGCTTCCCGCCCAGTTGGGCATGACCATAAGCCAGGCCGTTCCCGTAGCAAGGCTCAGCCGCACCGAGGGGATGGAACTGCGCACCTACGTGGCTGAACGTTTCGTGTCGAAAGTACGGATCGGCCTGCAGGCCGAAGTAAGCCTCGATGCGTACCCTGGCAGGCGCTACACGGCCACGGTAAGCGAGCTGAGCCCGGTACTCGATCCCGCGTCGAGAACCATGGAGATACGCCTCAAACTCACGAGCCCCGACTCTTCGATCAAAGCCGGCATGTTCGCCAAGATTAAGGTGATCACCCAAGACAAGCCGGACATCGTCAAGATCCCGGCCAACGCCGTGGTCCGCCGCTTCGGCGAGAGCTACGTCTTCGCGCTGGAGCCAGACCCCCAGAACCCCGACAGGACCTTGGCCCGCAGGCGCCTCGTCATACCGGGAATACTCATAGACGACAAATTGGAAATCCGCGAAGGGCTCAAGGCCGGCGAGGAAATCGTCGTGAGGGGCCAGACCCTCCTCGAGGACGGATCTGCGGTAAACGTGGTCGAGCGCTTGGCCCCCCTACCCGTCGCGGACTGACAGGAAGCATACGATGAGCCTAACCAAAACGGTGGTCGGCAGACCGACCACAATATTCATAGCTTTCGCCCTGCTCATGGGTCTTGGCCTATTCGCGACCGCCAACTTGCCGGTGGATCTCTACCCCGAGATCGAGCCGCCCATCTTGATAGTCTTCACCAACTACGAAGGCGCCGGCCCCGAAGAGGTAGAGCGGTCCATAACGCGGCCGCTCGAAGGCACCTTATCCAACGTGTCCAGCCTCAAGAAGATCACCTCCACGTCGTCTAAAGGTTCCAGCATGGTCATGTTGGAGTTTACCTACGGCACCGATATGGCCGACGCATCCAATTCGGTACGGGACAACATGGAGCTGGTCAAGCGCTTCCTGCCCGACGGCTCCAGCACGCCGCTTATCTTCAAGTTTGACCCGTCGATGATGCCCATCATGGGCCTGATGGTAACAGGCAACCGCACTCCCGAAGAGCTCCGCGAGATTGCCGAGAACACCATCCTGCCCCGGATCGAACAGGTGCCCGGCGTAGCGCTGGCCTCGGTATCCGGCGGCCGCCAGAAGGTAATACGGGTGGAGATACCCCAGAACCGACTGGAAGCCTACGGCTTAACGGTTACCCAGATAGTCGGCATGCTGCGCGGACAGAACGCCCAGGTATCGGCAGGCTCCATAATAGACGGTGGCCTTTCGTACATCCTGACCACCGCCGGCGAGTTCCGGTCCTTGGATGAGATAAAAGCCACCGTCATCGCCTATAAGGGCGGCGGCATGGCCGGGGGCCAAACCGAGCTAGCCCGGACGGTGCGGCTACGCGACGTGGCCGACGTCTTCGAGGGCTACCGCGACGATGACAGCCTGGTCTTCGTGAATGGCATGCCGGCGGTGCAGATTACCGTACAGAAGCAGAGCGGCAAGAATTCCGTGCAAACGGCGAACGCTCTACGCGCGCGGCTTGAGCGCATCGCACTTGAAGTGCCTCAAGGCATTTCCATAACCGAGATCTTCAATACCACGGACATTATCCAGAACTCGATAAACCAGGTGTCATCGAGCGCCGTCACCGGCGCGCTGCTGGCCATCGTCGTGTTGTTCCTCTTCCTTCGCTCCGCCAAGCCTACCCTGATCATAGGCATAACCATACCAATTTCGCTGCTATTCACCTTGATGCTCATGTATTTCTGGGGCCTGACCCTGAACGTGATGACGCTGGCCGGCCTGGCCTTGGGCGTGGGCATGTTGGTCGACAACTCCATCGTGATATTGGAGAACATTTACCGCTACCGGGAGAAGGGCACCAAGTTGACGGCCTCGGCCATACTGGGCAGCCAGGAAATGATCAACGCTATCGTCGCGTCGACCCTGACCACCATATGCGTATTCGCCCCCTTGGTGATGTTCCAAGGCCAGCTTGAGCTTATAGGCGAATTGTTCGCCGGGCTGGCCTTCACCGTGGTCATCTCGCTGATAACCTCCCTCGCGGTGGCCATGCTGCTCATACCCGTGCTCGCGAGCCACTACCTGCCCGTTACCACCCGTAAGCAAAAACCGCTCCGCGGCATGCTGGCAAAACTGGACGCGTTCTTCGAGAAAGGCTTCACCGGCCTGGACGAAGCCTACCGGCGAGCCGTGGCCGGCGTACTCAAGCATAAGCTCATCACCATACTGGTCATAGTCGCGGTTCTAGGCGGCAGCCTTGCCTTGGTGCCGCGCATCGGCTTCATCTTCATGCCCGCGCAGGCTACAGACTCCGTACGCATCACCGCGGAATTGCCCATCGGCAGCCCCCTGGCGGAGACGGAAGCCGTACTCAGGCGGCTGGAACAGATCGTGGAGCGGGAGGTAGGCAGCTACAAGCGCTTGGTGGTCAACGCCGGCCAACGCGGCTTCTTCGGCCTCGGCGGCGGCACCAGCAGCCACCGCGGGACGCTCCAGATCACCCTGCCTGACTTCAAGGAACGCACTCAGTCCGCCGATGAGATCACGGCCATACTCCGCGGCTATTTCAACAGCTTCCCCGGCGTCGTATTCTCCTTCAGCAGCGGCGGCGCCATGGGAGGAGGCGGCATGGGCGGCAGCCCCGTGGATATCCTCATAAAAACCGAGGACCTCGCCAAGGGCAAGGCTCTCGCCGAGCGCATAGCCAAGCTGATACGGGAAGGCGTGCCCGAGGCTACCGAACCGACCGTGGACTTGAAGGACGGCCTGCCGCAAATAGAGCTGCGCGTGGACCGCGAGCGGCTGTATTCATTGGGGCTGAACGTGTACAACGTCGGGCAGGAGATCAAGGCCGCCGTGGATGGCATAGCCGCGACCAAGTACCGCAGCGGCGGCATGGAATACGACGTGCTGGTTATACTGTCCGAACAGGACCGCAGCGAATTGCCCGCCTTGGACCGCATCTTCGTCATCAATCCCATGGGCCAGCGCATACCCCTGTCCAGCTTCGCCAGCTACGAAAAGACCACCGGCCCTATAGACATCAAGCGGGAAAACCAGAGCCGCGTCGTCCACGTGACGGCGGGCATCACCCCTGGCACGCCCATCGACCGGGTGGAGACCAAGATCCGCGCCTTGATAGCCGCGGAGATACCGGCCGAGGATGATGTGGTTATCGAATACGCCGGCGACTACCAGGAGTTCCTGGACTACGGCGTCAAGTTCGCCCTGATCATGCTGGTGGCCGTGTTCCTCGTCTTCGGCGTCATGGCCAGCCAATTTGAATCCTTCCTGGATCCATTCATCATCCTCTTCACCGTGCCGCTGTCCTTCGTGGGGGTGGTGTGGATATACTTCCTGACGGGCGAAACCTTGAATATCCTTACCGCCGTGGGGCTTATCGTGCTGGTCGGCGTCATCGTCAACAACGGCATCGTGCTGGTCGACTACACCAACCTGCTGCGCAGGCGAGGGCTCGGCTTGAACGAAGCCTGCATAGCGGCAGCCGGAAACCGGCTGCGTCCCATTCTGATGACCACCCTGACCACGGTGCTCGCCCTGGTGCCCATGGCCTTCTTCCCCGGAGAAGGCTCCGAACTGGTAGCGCCTATCGGCAAGTCCGTCCTCGGCGGCCTGTCCTTCGGTACCCTGATGACCCTCTTCCTTATGCCGGTCATCTACGCCATCTTCAACCGCAGGGCAGACGAACGCAAGGCCAGGGCCGATTCGCGCCGCGACCGTCTGGCCGCCGGCCTTTCCCGCAAGCAGGTCAAGGCCATGCTTGCCGACGAAAAAGGAATACAAGCATGAAGCGCGTTGAAATAATCGCCAACCTATCGGTTGAGGAAGACCTTATGGAAGCCTTCCTGAGCGCGGGAATAGTGAAGGCCTATACCAAGATACCGGTTGTGCACGGCCGCGGCCATTCGGATCCAAAGATGGGCGACGCGGTATGGCCCGAAGAGAATTTCATCTTGCTCGTGTATTGCGATGAGGACGAGGCCTGCCATATTGAAAAGACCGTGGCGGATATAAAGGCCAAGTTCCCCTCTGAGGGAATAAAAGTCTTTAGCGCCTGACGGACCGATTCTTAAGACAGGCGGCGCCGTACTCCATAGCCAGGCCCGCCAAGTCCTTGAAGCTCAGGGCCCCCCTGGCGAAGTCAGCTCCCTTGCCTGAATCGAAGCTCGCATAGCGTTCCTTGACGAAGGCCGCCGGGTTGCCCTCCGCTATGATGCGGCCGATGTGTGCCTCGAAGAGGTCCGATGCGGCTACCGAGTTGCGCCGTATAAGGGCGTCGAAAATAATGCCTCCCGCGCGCGGGAGCAACGCCGCGGATCGTTGCCTATTGCGACTTGTGCTCGCGTTACTGCTCACCAACGAGCCGAACCGCCCGTTCCTGGACCTCTGGTGAAATCCTTGTTTCCTTGCCGGAGCAGCTCAATCTTGAAACCCGTCAAGACGTTGTGAAATTGACGCTTACTAAAATATCCTTATGACGATCAGCACTATCAGTACTATGCCGAGAATAGCTAGTACACTCATAGGGGGTTCTCCTTTCAGCGCCAAGGCCGTCGTTTAGAGGCCAACGCGATTTGACGTCCGAGACTTCATGCCTGCTCGGAATCATCAAACTTGTGTCGCCTCTACCTATATGAATAGGCAAATGCTGGAATTATTGCTGTGCGGTATCGCACATTAGACGGGTTTATTGCGATAATGACGTTTGGCATTCGCCCTACCTGCGGTCTATGTGCTCGCCCCATCCATTTGGTTTCATCTCCCTATACGAATTCTGGATATGGTATCCAAGAGCCCAAAGAGGTCAAGCAGATACAAGGCCACGGCGACGATGACGACAAGGTTCAGGATCTTCTTGATACCCGCGCTCATGGGTATATAGGTATTGATCACCCAAAGGACTACTCCGACAATCACCAATGCTACGACGACTTGAAGTAAAGGCATATTCCCCCCCCTGTTACCTGCAAGGGTATCGGTATCCAAAGCGGGGGTCTGTTCGTAACCGAACATACGACGGGTTTTTTCGCCGCTCCTGTGGATCGGAAAGGCCTCAAGATTTACGATTTCAAGAGAGACGCGGTCGTACGGATCCTGGACTCTGGCGTTGTTCGCTCAGTTCCGCGCGGTCTTTTTGGTATTCTTCTTGCGTGTCTGCTATCGTTGTTCGCCAAGCCGCTTCCAGCGCCGCCATCTTGGAGTTCCATTTTTCGTCTTGGATCATTTCCGCAATTTGTCGCTTGTTTTTCGTTTCCATACGAGGGAGCCTCCTATCAATCGCGATTCTGGGACGATATTACGAGCCCTTTGCAAATGCGTCTGTACGATAGTGTACATAGGTACCTTTGACACATGAATTTTCTGAAATAGAACGTGTTTTCCACTTTACATGGATACTCTTGAAAGTTAAAATTCTCTTTAGTTGTATGTTTTTGCCATTGTGCTAGTGCTTTTTTGTCCGGTTGGTTATGTGAAGACATGCTATTTTTATCCAAAAGACCCGGGAGGTTGGTCTTGATAATGAATCTCATACCGCTAAGCTCGAACGACCCGCGACAAAATCATTTGCTGGCAGTGTTGCCGAAAGCGGAACGAGAACGACTATTCCCTCATTTGGAACTGGTCCAGATGCCTCTTGGGAAGGTCCTGTATGAATCCGGCGGCCAGATGAGCCATGTTTATTTCCCCGCTACCGCTATTGTGTCCTTGCTGTCAGTAATGGATAACGGCGCTTCCGCCGAGATCGCCATAGTAGGGTACGAAGGAATCGGCGGCATCGCCTTGTTTTTAGGCGGCGATACGATGTCGAACCGAGCCGTCGTGCAGAGCGCCGGCTCCGCGTTCCGCCTTCCCGGACAGCTGCTGCAGCAGGAATTCAACCGCGCGGGCGCGTTGCAGCATCTGTTACTTCGCTACACCATGGCTTTTCTGGCCCAAATGGCGCAAACCGCCGTCTGTAATCGTCATCATACGATCGACCAGCAGCTCTGTCGCTGGTTGTTGCTCAGCCTCGACCGGTTGCCCTCGAATGAACTAAGCATGACCCAGGAACTCATCGCCAACATGCTGGGGGTGAGGAGGGAGGGCGTGACCGAGGCGGCCGGGAAATTGCATCACGCCGGCTTGATCGACTATAGCCGCGGCCGTATCACGGTATTGGATAGACTGGGGCTCGAAGCGCGGGTTTGCGAATGCTATGAAGTCGTCCGGGGCGAGTTCACTCGCTTGCTCCCTGATGTGATCGCGAAATAGCACTTTTCAGTATCCGATGGAGCCCAGGTCGAGGGCGATGAACGAACGCAGATCACCCCCGAATCCGCGCAGGAGACCGACTCGCAAGGATACCCCGAATCCATCGTTGAGGCGCGTCCCCACGCCGAGTGTCGCGTCCCAATGGGTGAATTCGGACGCTCTGTTTATTTCCGAGATATCCTGCAGGACCGTTCCCGCCGCCGCTTGTACCAGGAGGAAAGACGGAAATCCGATTGCGCTGGAAGCCCAGTTCAGCTGGAATTTTACCTCTCCGCCGACGCCGGCGATATGGCTGCCGATGCGTTCGCCGACTTCCAGGGGACCTGGGAAAAAGTGGCGGTTGGCAAGATCCGGTTTATAGAAGAATGGCGCGGCCGTCGAGTCGTCGGCGTATTCGCTGAAATCGGAACTCGCCATTCCCCACACGGTGAACGAGAACGGGATATTCAGGGACGGGATGTAAAGACCTTCGCTCGCCAGGTTTCGGAAGTAGTGTGAGTTTCCCTCTTCCGATAATGATTGGTCATACCGGAGCTTGATCGATACACCCTCCATGGGGAGGATCGGCGAATCGAAACGGTGAATCGAGAAGAGCGCGTGCCCCATGAAGATGGAACTCGCCGCTTCTCCCGCGCGGGTATCGGGAACTTGATCGAATTCTATCCAATCATAGCTCAGGCCGATCGCGACGTTAGCCCATCTGGCAGGATTTGCCCCGACGTTGAACCCTATGTCCATGGCTCTCGTTCTATAAAGGTAGCTGATCGCCGAATCCATGTTGTAGGTTTCCGTTTCCTGGCGCGCGGAAAAGAACCCCTCGATGAACAGGTATGCGCCCAACGGCTGTATGAACGAGGCTTCGATAGACGGCGAATCGAGTATCCTGAAGTTGACCGCCAAGCGGGAATCTTCCGTGGTCATGCCGCGCAAGACCACACTGGGCGATAGGCCGAGCCTGCTCACCGTGGAACCGGAGTAGGTAGAGGCGTATTCGATTCCAAGGCGCAGGGAATGGCCAGGAGGGGCGCTTTTCGTGAGAAAAACCGAAATCGCGGGAATCCCTCCCTCGTCGGTTCTCCGGACACGAATATATTCGTAGATCCCCAGCGCTTCCAGGGTCTCGATCGATTTTTCCAGCAAGGCTTCGTCCGGGATCGCGCCGATTATCGGAGCAAACAGGATATAGGCTTGCGCGCGGTCCCTCGCGTTGCCTCCCTCAACGATCACCTTGCGGATCGGTGTCTGTGTTTTCGGCTGTACATCAGCCTCGCCCGGTAGGAGAATGCCGAGCTTCATCTTGAGCGCCATGAGTTCAGCGCTGCTTTCACGTGCCGCTTTTTCTCCTAGCGCCATGATTTCGGCCGCTTTCCCGAAATCGGTCATCTGAAACCCGGATAAAACCACGGTTACAACCAGATCGGCGCCGGGCAATTGCTCTTTAACGTTCGCTCGAATCATGATCTCCATCGTCCGGTTCAGCGCGTCCAAAGGGTTTCGGTCTAATTCCTCCGGCGCGAAGGGTATGCCTCCAAGGAGGTCGACCGCGATGATAAAATCCGCGCCGAGCTCCCTCGCCGTCCCGACCGGCAGGTTATCGACCGTCCCGCCGTCGACCAAATATCGGCCTTCAACGATATGCGGAGCGAGGATGCCGGGGATGCCCATGCTTACCCGCATCGCGTCCGCCAAGGACCCGCGATCGATGACGACCCGTTCCCCCGTGGCTAGATCCGCCGCGACGGCGCGGTACCGTCGGGGTAGCGTATCGAAATCGACTGGCGTAGGTTCCGATATAGTCGACCGATCCAGGAAATATAGCAGTTTCCGCCCCGAGAGCAGGCTGCCGGGAATCTTGAACCCCCGGCGATCGAAGTCGATGATCGCGAAATAGCGTGAGCGGTCTATCCTGCTGCGGTATCGTTCTTCGCTGGAGTTCACGCCTTCCGATAATATCCCGGACCAATCGACGCCGAGCGTGATCTTTTCAAGGTGCGCGGCATCGTAGCCTTGAGCGTAGAATCCGCCCACGATGGCGCCCATGCTCGTTCCCACGACGATGTCCACGGGGATGCCGAGCTCTTCGATGACTTTTATAACGCCAATGTGCGCAAGCCCGAGGGCGCCTCCGCCTTCGAGAACCAACGCGACGCGGGGACGGGAGTTGTCGGAGGACGCTTGCGCGGACGCCGAAGCGCAAAAGAGAGCGAGGCAGCATACGGCGGCGAATATTCGCTCACGGATCTGGGTCAATTTGGATACTCCTTATAGCCGATCTTCTCGCCCATGGCGTGGAGCTTGTTTCCTGTCTCCAGGGAAGCATTGCGCAAATGGTAATCCCATGATCTTCCGTTGGGGTTACTCCTCTTGCGGCATCCTGATCGCGTTGAATAACATAGCATCTCTCAACATGCCCAATCTCGCCATCGAGACGATTAACTATTTTGAAATTAGTCAAATTGAATGAAGTTGTCTGTACGATATCGTACATAGATTGTCTTGGGCGATTTACAGGATAGAAACATTTTAAAAAGCGGCACTATTATGTGGGATAACGAACAGACGCTGGCTCGGCAGATTGAGTAGCTTGAAAACAATCCAGGCGAGGAATCAGCATGGTAATGAATGGATCAATGACCCAACAAAGCAAAGGAGGTATTCATGAGTATCAATGAGATCAGCAAATCACTGAAGGAGAATCTTATGTCGTTATTATCTAACAAGCCGATGTGGGTGTTTTGGATTGCTTATTCCGTACTGAGCGGGATTTTTTTCGGAATATTCTATGCAGCTACGTATTTCCTGGCGTTGCAGTGGTGGGTGGCGACCCTCGTGATCATCGCGATCGGGGTGATCTGGGGCACTGCAGTTTATACTAAGAGTAAGCAAAAAGAAGAAGAAAAAAAGGAAGTCTGACCGGTCTCGAAACAGGCAAGGCGCGACCAAGCGATGGGAGAACGAGCGTACTACCGTACGTGAGCCCTCCCGCGCGCGGGAGCAACGCCGCGGATCGCCCTCTTCCTCACTCGATCGCTTCGCGCGAGGACGGGATGAGCCGCAAGGCGCGACCAAGCGATGGGAGAACGAGCGTACTACCCGTACGTGAGTCCTCACGCGCGCGGGAGTAACGCCGTGGATCGCCCTCTTCCTCACTCGATCGCTTCGCGGGAGGACGGGATGACCCGCAAGGCGCGACCAAGCGATGGGAGAACGAGCGTACTACCCGTACGTGAGTCCTCACGCGCGCGGGAGCAACGCCGCGGATCGCCCTCTTCCTCACTCGATCGCTTCGCGCGAGGACGGGATGACCCGCAAGGCGCGACCAAGCGATGGG
>SPCK01000212.1 GCA_004525355.1 Spirochaetales bacterium | reverse complement strand
CAGCGGATCGTTGTCGATTACGAAGGATCCGGCGATATTCTTGATCAAGTGCTGCTGGATACCGCGTTGAAACAGGATCTGCTTGTTCTGCCTGAGGATCTTGAGAAGGCGAAGGAAGCCTCTTTCGACCTCTCGCTTACGGAGCACGGCGATGACGTTCTGGCCGCTCATCGCCTCCTGGAGCAGCTTCTCATCCATGTTGTCGTGGATGGCGATGATACCGCCGTAGTACAGCCATGGGTCCTTGCGGATTTCTTCCCTGAGTATGTCCAAGTCCACCGAGTCGTCGGAGAAGTTGATGATCTTGATTTCCGGAAGCTCGTACTTCAGGAATGCGGTGATCTCTTCCCGCTCGGTCAGAAAGATCGGAACGAACTCCGCACCGAAACTATGGCATTGTGTGCTGATGAAGTCGTTCAATTTCACGTCGCTGCTGATGACGGGTATCTTGCGCATGGTACGATCCTTCCTCCTGCAGTGGACGCTATGATGCCCGCGGTCAGGTATCATATGAGTCCTCTCCTTCCGTATAATCGGCCATCGGAGCCCTTCGATTGACTTTTTTCGCTCTATATGGATAATGACGCCCAGTTTAGGGCCCTTAGCTCAGTTGGTTAGAGCTGCGGACTCATAATCCGTAGGTCGCTGGTTCAAGTCCAGCAGGGCCCATAAAAACCCGTTTCACCCGCAGGGTGGAGCGGGTTTTTATATTAAGCCCTGCTGGACTTGAACCGGAGCACGCGCCGAGCAAAGCGAGGATTAGCGGCCATGGATGGCCGCGTAAGCGTGCGTAGGCGGGTCGGAGGGAGCCCACTGGATGTGGGCGACTGGAGACCAAGTCCAGCAGGGCCCAAAAAGCTCGTTTCGCCCGCAGGGCGGAGCGAGCTTTTAAATTGGGGCCCAGCTGGACGTGTACCGAATGAGCGTGGGCCAAAAGTTTACCAAAGGAGAAAGTATGCGCTTGCATTATCGTTCCCAAAGAATAGTTTCGAATATCGGGTATGTTGCCTTTCAAAACCCAACTTCTGGGAAGGTTGGCACCAAAAAGTCGGCAATATGCACGAACAGGCGGGATGCTGAGGCGATCGCCCAAACCTTGCTCCGTGACGGTTTACCAAAGTACCAGCGAGAAATCCCGGATGTCTTTGTCAACTACCTTGAGGCTTTCTGATTGTTCGATACCCCCCGTACTTTCAGTAGCAACAGACCATCGGCAAAGATATCCACAGAAGGCAGGCCAACGATATTAAGAATGTCGTTTGAAGATACCACTTTTCCTGTTTTGATGAAAAACGCCTGAAAGATGTCGATGAATTAGCCTTGCAGGATTTTCTGGTGTACCTGAAAATGAAACAGGGTCTTTCCGGTTCTACCGTGAAGCAGGCTCGAAATGCTGCTTGTGTCGTTTTTAAGTATGCAAAAAGGCGGCGGCTGATACGAAGCTTTGATTTTGATACGGTTTTGCGCGGTAGCTCCAAACCAAAAGAGCGTGGAATCCTGGAATGAAAAGAAATGGTTGAAATCTTTTAAGTACAGTGGCGAGATTCTCGCTCTCGTCTTGTTAGCCTAATCGCATCCATGACGGGAATGCGGATGGGAGAGATACGATCCTTGCCGGTTCGGGGTATTTGTTTTCACTTTATTTTTGGCTTTTTGACTTCCTGATAATCTAGTACTGCTTCATGGTAATCATGTTTCGGTCCATCCGCTCAAGAGCGTACCACCCTGGCCCCCGGGGAATTCAGTATACCATTTTCATGTATGCAACTATAATCGAGTTGTGCCTACGCCACTTCTTGCCACGAAACTCTTTGCACCCCCACATAGGCTGAAACTCGTACTCCGCCCATGCCTTGTCGATAGGCTGAACGAGGGTCTGCACCGCAAACTGACACTCATTTCCGCCCCTGCCGGCTTCGGAAAAACCACACTGGCGAGTGAATGGATCGCCGGCTGCAAGCGACCGTCCGCATGGCTGTCGCTGGACGAAGGGGATGGCGACTTTTCACGCTTCCTGATGTACTTCGTTGCCGCTTTGCAGACTATGAAATCGGATATGGGAGCAAGTATATTGGCGGTACTCCAAGCTCCGCAGAAGATGCCAACCGAACTGGTTCTGACGTCCCTGATAAATGAAATAAACGACATGCCGGATGATTTCATACTCGTGCTTGATGACTACCACGCTGTAGATGCCAAACCAGTCGACGATGCCCTCGCCTTTATACTGGAGCACTTGCCGCAGCAGATGCATCTGGTAATCACCACCCGGGAGGATCCGAACCTGCCTCTGGCCAAGTGGCGCGCCCGTGGCCTATTGACCGAGTTGCGCGCTGCCGACTTGCGTTTTACCAGCTCCGAAGCCGCGAAATTCTTCAACGAGGCAATGGGCCTGGACCTTTCCGAGGATAGCATCACCGCCCTGGAAAATCGCACCGAAGGTTGGATCGCCGGCCTGCAAATGGCGGCGCTCTCCATGCAGGGACGATCGGACACCGCCAGCTTCATCCAGGCTTTCTCCGGCAGCCACCGGTTTGTGTTGGATTATCTGCTCGAAGAGGTTCTTCAACGCCAGCCGGAACTCGTGCATGACTTCTTGCTGCAAACAGCTATTCTCGACGGATTATGCGGTCCTCTGTGCGATGCCGTTACTGTGCGACGAGACGGAGGAGAGATGCTGGAGGCCCTGGAGCGTGGAAATTTGTTCGTCGTACCGCTGGATGACAAGCGCCAATGGTATCGATATCACCACCTTTTCGCCGATGTTCTGAAAGTTCACTTGAAGGAGGCGCAGCCTGATCGGGTTTCTACCCTGCATCGTCGGGCAAGCGAGTGGTACGAGCAAAACGGCCTGCCATCCGATGCCATCTCCCACGCACTTGCCGCCGACGATCTTGAGCGGGCGGCAGGACTGATAGAGCTGGCAGGGCCCGCGATGGAAGGTACTCCCCAAGCCGCCACGTGGCGTTCCTGGGTAAGGGCGCTGCCGGACGAGCTGGTGCGCGCCCGACCCGTGCTCAGTGTCTGGTATGCCTATGCATTATTGGCAGGCGCCGAGATAGAGGCCGCCGAATCCCGACTGAAAGACGCCGAACATTGGCTCGCAAACCCATCGGCCGAGATGGTCGTCGTGGATGAACAGCAGTTTCAGGTTCTGCCTGCGACTTTAGCCGTCGCCCGCACCTATCACGCCCAATCTATCGGCGATATCCCCGGCACGGTAAAGTACGCCGAGCGGGCGCTCGACCTCCTGCCCGAAGAAAACCATATCAGACGCCAACAGACAACTGGACTCCTGGGACTTACATACTGGATGAGGGGGGACCTCGAAGCAGCCGGCCGGGTTTTCGCAGATTTCAATGCGAAACTCCGGACAGCCCGCAACATCCCGGACGCGATCGGCACGGCATTTGTCCTGGCTGATATTCGAATTGCCCAAGGTCATCTCCAAGAGGCGGAAAACACCCTCGAGCAGTCGCTGCAATTCGCGGCGGATCAGGGCGAGCCCTTGCCTCCTGATGCGGTCGACCTGTATAGGGGACTGAGTGAGTTGCACCGTGAACGGGGTGATCTTGAATCCGCCGCACGATGTTTGTCGAGAGGCAAGGAGCTGGGCGGACAAGGGGAGCAATTGAGTTGGCAGCATCGCCTGTGCGTCGAGCAAGCTCTTATGAAGCGGGTCCAGGGAGACATGGATGGCGCGCTCGACATGCTTTATGAGGCGGAGCGCCTGTATACCAGAAGCCCTTTGCCCGTTGTGCGTCCCATTTCGGCAATGAAAGCGCGGATTTGGGTTGCCCAGGGCAAGCAGGCGGAAGCCCTGGGCTGGGTACGTGAACGGGGCCTATCCGTTGATGATGATCTCAGCTACTTGCATGAGTTTGAACACGTCACGTTGGCCAGGGTTCTCATAGCCCGATTTAAAAGTGACCCTGATGACTCCATCCACAAAGCAATGGGACTATTGGAGCGCCTCCTGCAGGCAGCTGACGAAG
The DNA here is from genome assembly GCA_004525355.1 of Spirochaetales bacterium. Lineage (GTDB taxonomy): Bacteria > Spirochaetota > Spirochaetia > Treponematales > UBA12059 > UBA5200. The sequence goes on along the minus strand of SPCK01000212.1, from coordinate 652 downwards.
GTGGACGAACGGGCAGCGTGATAGAAATCCTGACGCTGCAGGCGCTCGCTTATGAGTCACTGGGCGACATTCCACTTGCGCTCGCATCTCTGGAACGTGCGCTAATCCTGGCTGAGCCAGAGGGCTATGTCCGTATCTTCGTGGACGAAGGCCCATCCATGGCGGGGCTATTGACAATGATGTACGCTTCACGGAAAAGCGGAACGCTTGGCATGGAGTCGTATATTCATGAATTGCTGGCTGCCTTTGAAAAGCAAACCCCTTCAAGGACTATGCGGAAGTCGCTCGACGAGTTTGCGGCTCCCCTCTCCCAAGGACTGATCGAGCCCTTGAGCCAGCGCGAGCTCGAAGTCCTGGGCCTCATCGGCCAAGGACTATCGAACCAGGAAATCGGCGAGCGCCTCTTCCTCGCCCTGGATACGATCAAGGGCCACAACCGCAGGATCTTCGACAAGCTCGACGTGAAGCGGCGCACGGAGGCCCTGGCCCGCGCTCGCGAGCTAGGCCTCCTGTAGGGCACCTACATCGTCTTCGCCATTTTCACGAAATTCCTGATACCTTCAGCAGGCACGCCCGGAAATGCCGATTTGATCAGCCAGAGAGGAACCTTGACCGGCGGAGAGGATCTCCCGGTCACGGTAATCTCGACGGT
>SPCK01000444.1 GCA_004525355.1 Spirochaetales bacterium | reverse complement strand
GGACGATTCGAGTGCCTGGATATGACGGAACGTCTCATAGGAAAGGTTTAATAGCCCAATGATCAAGCTTAAGAATCTCGAGCAGATGAAAGGTATCCGTCGTTCCTGCGAATTGCTGTCTGAAATGTTCGCCGTTATCAAACCGATGGTAATTGCCGGTATTACGACTGGCGAACTCGACCGTGAAGCCCGCGCGTTCATTTCGTCGCGGGGCGCCGTCCCCTCATTCCTGGGCTACTATGACTATCCCGCCGGTCTGTGTATCTCGATCAATGAGGAAGTAATCCACGGCATCCCGGGAAAAAGGCGCCTGGAAAACGGAGACGTGGTCGGCATCGATTGCGGCATCAACCTTGATGGCTATTTCAGCGATGCGGCCCTTACCATCGCCGTCCCTCCGGTCGCGCCGAAATGCGCGCGTCTTTTACAGGTGACGCGGGAATGCCTGGACCGGGCCATCGCGGCCGTAAAACCAGGCGGACGCATCCACGATATCTCGAGGGCTGTCTACGGGCACGCACGGACTGCCGGATTCGGCGTCGTACGGCAGTATTGCGGCCATGGCGTCGGACTGGCCGTCCACGAGGATCCGCAGGTTCCCAACTATATCGGTGCCGGACCCAATCCGCGCATCGTGCCCGGTATGGTATTGGCCATCGAGCCGATGATAAACCTGGGCGGCGACGGCGTCGAGGAACTCGACGATGGATGGACGGTCGTAACGCGGGATCGCTCGATCTCGGCCCACTTTGAGCATACGGTCGCAATTACGGCCGAAGGTGTACAGGTCCTGACTTCGTGGTAAGGCGTCGGATTCTCGTGGATCGATGATTTTCCATTTGTTGGTAACCGGATGCGCATAAAACCATTATATTCATATCAGGGATCAACAGGGTGTTGACAGAGTCGGTTACAATGCCAGCACCCTTCGCAATCGCTCGAATACCGTTGGTATGCTGCGAAATTGCATTATCAATGGAGTTGCTGACAGCCCGCCTTCGCGGTTTGTCAGCAGCCTGCCAATGATCGGTCCCTGATGCAAGTAGCGGGAGCGATAATGACTACCCGCGAAGGTCGGTGCATGCCCGGCCTTTTTGTTTCCAACAGGAGTTTCCCATGTCCTTCACCAAGAATCTGTTCTCCAGAAAATTCTTTCTAGTTAACCTGGTGCTCGTAGGCATCATGATAGGTTTTCTCGCCGCGTTCTCCATACTGGCGGGCGGAAGCCGCGACTCGGGCAGTGCGGTGGCCCATGCGGAATCAGCTCCCCCCGTTCCCCCCACCTCGCAGGTGATAGATCAGGCTGTAGCCCTGCAGTCTGCCTTCAATTATGTTGCCGATTCGGTCCTGCCTTCCGTTGTCGAGCTCGACGTGGTCGGTACGGGGACCGGTGCCCCCTCGGGGCAATTTCCCTGGCGCTTTTTCTTTGGCAATCCCCAGGACGCGCCCGACGAGAGTCAGGCTCCCAAGCAATACGAGGAGCGTGGGCTGGGATCCGGGATCATCGTGCGTCGCGCCGGAAAGAAAGTATTCATCCTGACAAACAACCATGTCGTGATGGGCGCCACGACGATCACGGTCAAGCTCCATGACGAGCGAGAGTTTCAGGGCACCCTGGTAGGATTCGACGAGCGGAAGGACCTGGCGATCGTGTCGATCGAGACGGCCGACAAGGATATCCGGGTGGCGACGCTCGGCAATTCAGACGCTCTCAAGGTGGGTGATTGGGCCATCGCCATCGGCAGCCCCTTCGGCTTGTTCTCGTCCGTCACGGCGGGTATCGTCAGCGCGATCGGGCGCGACGGCGGCCCAGACGGCAACATCAACGATTTTATCCAGACCGACGCCGCCATAAACCGCGGCAACTCCGGCGGCGCCCTGGCGAACATTCGCGGAGAAATCGTGGGCATCAACACCTGGATCGCCAGCGATACCGGCGGCAGCATAGGCCTCGGATTTTCCATTCCCATCAACAATGCCACCCGCGCCATCGATGACCTGATAGCTCGCGGTACTGTGCGCTACGGTTGGCTGGGAGTACTCCTTTCCACACCCGACAGGACGACCCTTTCCGAACTGGGCGCAGGGGAGGGAAAGGGCGCCTTCATCGGCCATGTATTCAGCGACGGTCCCGCCGGCAAGGCCGGATTACAGCCCGGCGACTTCGTGCTCGCAGTGGACGGCAAGGCTGTGGCCACCGTTGACCAGCTTGTCAGGATCGTCGGTGACCTTCCGGCAGGCAGGAGCACTGTTTTCTCCCTGGTGCGTGACGGCAAGAAGATTGACGTGAAGGTGATGATAGACGAGCGCAAGGAATCCTCGGCAGCTGATTACTCCAAGTTGTGGCCCGGC
>SPCK01000141.1 GCA_004525355.1 Spirochaetales bacterium | reverse complement strand
CCGCCCATGCCGCCGCCCATGCCACCGGCGGGGGCGCCGGACTTGGGTTCGGGGAGGTCGGTGATGGCGCACTCGGTGGTCAGGAGCAGGGATGCCACACTGGAGGCGTTCTGCAGGGCGGAGCGGGTCACCTTGGCGGGATCGATGATGCCGGCCTTGACCATGTCCACCCATTCCATCATGGCCGCGTCGAAGCCGATGCCCTTCTTCTCGCCCTTGGCACGGTCGGCGACCACGGCACCATCGACGCCAGCGTTCTCGGCGATCTGGCGGATCGGTTCTTCAAGAGCGCGTCGTACGGTCTTGAAGCCGACCTTCTCCTCGTCGCTGAACTTGGTCATGTCGACTTTTTCAAGCGCGAGGGCGGCCTGGATGAGGGCAAGCCCGCCTCCGGGGACGATGCCTTCTTCGATGGCCGCGCGGGTCGCGGACAGGGCGTCTTCCACGCGGTGCTTCTTCTCCTTCATCTCGACTTCGGTTGCGGCGCCGACGTTGATGACGGCCACGCCGCCCGCGAGCTTGGCCAGGCGCTCCTGGAGCTTCTCGCGGTCATAATCGCTGGAGGTCTCCTCGATCTGAGCCTTGATCTGGGCCTTGCGCTCGTCGATTTCCTTCTGCTTGCCCGAACCGTTGATGATCGTGGTGTTGTCCTTGTCGATCTTGACGGTCTTGGCCTGTCCGAGCTGGGTCATTTCGGTGTTCTCGAGCTTCATGCCGAGTTCTTCGGAAACGACTTCGCCGCCGGTCAGGATGGCGATATCCTCGAGCATGGCCTTTCGGCGATCGCCAAATCCGGGAGCCTTGACGGCGCATACGCTCAGTGTGCCACGAAGATGGTTTACCACCAGCGTCGCGAGGGCTTCGCCGTCCAGGTCCTCGGCCACGATGACCAAGGGCTTGCCGGTCTGGGCGATCTTCTCCAGGACGGGAAGGAGGTCCTTCATGGACGAGATCTTCTTGTCGTGGATCAGAATGTAGGGATTCTCGAAAACGGTGGTCATGGTGTCACGGTTGGTTACGAAGTAGGCGGACAGATACCCGCGGTCGAACTGCATGCCTTCGACGAAATCAATGGTGGTGTCCATGGTCTTGGACTCTTCAACGGTGATGACGCCGTCCTTGCCGACCTTCTCCATGGCGTCCGCGATCTGCTCGCCGATCTCCATGTCATTGTTGGCGGAAACGGAAGCGACGTGGGCGATCTCGTCCTTCTCCTTGATGTCCTTCGAGTTACGCTTGATTTCCTCGATGGCCAGGGCGACGGCCTTGTCCATGCCGCGCTTGATGCCCATGGGATCGATGCCGGCGGCGACGGCCTTGAGGCCTTCCTTGACCATGCTGTACGCGAGCACGGTGGCGGTAGTGGTACCGTCGCCGGCGATGTCGTTGGTCTTGGTCGCCACTTCCTTGAGGAGTTGTGCGCCCATGTTCTCATAGGCGTCCTCGAGCTCGATTTCCTTCGCTACCGATACGCCGTCCTTGGTGACGGTGGGCGCGCCGAATTTCTTGTCAAGGAGGACATTGCGGCCCTTGGGGCCCAAGGTAACCTTGACTGCGCGAGAAATCTGTTCGACGCCGGACAGGAGCCTCCTGCGGGCATCCTCACTGAAAAGCAATTGCTTGGCCATACTCGTATCTCCCTCTTTCCCATGGGTATGCCGCCCTGCCATGTCCGTAACACGGTGGCCTCCGACTCGTAAGCTTTCGGCCGCGGGCGTTTTATGGTAGTACGGTTATTCGAACCGGTGCGGTTCGTGGTAGAAAAATACTAAAAAGCTTGCATGGACGGCAAGTGGCGCACACGCGAATTTCAGCCCTTTACGCTGTCGATTCGGGGTAACAGGGGGGAATTCTACCTAATAAGGCCGTTTTTTTTATTTCGACCCGTAGCACGCCCTCGCCAGGTTGGCCGCCTGCATGGTTTCCATTATACTGTGCGTCGCATGAAACACGATACAATCATCATCCATGAAGACGAATATCTGCTCGTCGTCAACAAGCCCACCGGACTTCTTTCAGCTCCGGACCGATACGATCCTTTCGCTCCCGTCGCCAGCCATGAGCTGGAGGAGGCCCATGGAAGGCTATGGCCTGTTCATGTCCTCGATCCGGAAGCCTCGGGAGTCCTCGTATTCGCCCGCAGCGAGGACTCCTACCGCGCCCTCGCCGCCGCGTTCGAGTCGGGCCAGGTGCGCAGCGTCTACCGCACGGTCGTATGCGGACGACCAGCATGGAAGGAAACCGTATGCGAACTGCCACTGTTAACCGACGGCGACAGGAAGCACCGCACCATCATCGACGGCAGCGGCAAGCCCGCCGTCACGGAGTTTACGGTCCTGGGCAGCCGAGGTCCCCTTGCCATCATCGAAGCCTCGCTATTTTTCGGAAGGACTCACCAGGTTCGCGTCCATCTGGCGGCCCTCGGGTTTTCCATCGCATGCGACCCGCTGTACGGTGACGGGGAGCCGGTGTTCCTGTCCAAGGTCAAGCGCAAGTGGAAGGGTGATCCGCTTACCGAGCGGCCTCTCATGACGAGAACGGCGCTCCATGCGCTCGCCATCGAGCTGCCTCATCCGGTCAACGGCATGAAGGAACGCTATGAAGCGGCCTACCCCAAGGATTTCCGGGCACTGATGACCCAACTGGAGAAGAACTAGCGAGATAGTGGCACGAACTTTGCCATTTCGCCATTCGCGATCTCCATATAAGAATCCATAGACAAAAACCCGCCTTCCCGCGTCTATGAATATGATGGACAGCAACACGAGACGGGAAATCTTCGGGCTCAAGACGGTCAGCTACTGGCAGGCTTGGGCCTTGGTCGCCCCGGCCCACATCCTGGTCTAGCCTGGTACGGAAACGGTGGCTCCCATCGGGGCGGCAAGCATCGGCGTGTTGTCGCATCCAGGCGCGAGCCGAAAGACGGGGAAAAGCCCAAGGGGACTGAAGCCGACGGCATCGAGGCGAATGTAGGTTGAAGTTCGTATGGGAGCAGGTGTTTCCGCGATGTAAGAAATGCGAATGACTTGCAAAAACTCATGGTTGTGAGTATTCTCGACGAAAGCGGTTCGGCCGTTCAGGATCGGGACTGCCTTGGCGCTACGATTCCGAGCGTTTCTGCCTTGGATAGTCAGGAGTCAACCATGAAGATAATTCGCGTGCTGATAGTCACGCTGATGATACTTGCGGCCTGCGCGCCGGTTTTTGGCATGGGCGGTAAGCCCGTCGCCGGCCGCGGAGTTCCCACAGTCGCGGTAAGCATCGTCCCGCAGGCCTATTTTGTTGGCAGGATCGCTGGAGACCGCATCAGAGTCATCACGCTGGTCGGTCCCGGTCAGAATCCCCATTCCTACGAGCCCACGCCTCGACAGATGGCCGACCTGTCCACCGCGTCCCTCTGGTTTACGGTAGGTGTGGAGTTCGAGAACGCGCTTCTTCCCAAGGTCGCCTCCCTGTATCCCGGTATCCGGCTCGTCGACACGATATCGGGGATCCGTTTTCGTTCGCTTGAAGGGAAACCTTACAACGACGATGGCGACAACGATGGTGCTATTGACGCCGATCACGACGAAGGGGGCAGGGATCCCCATGTCTGGCTCGGCCATGAGAGTGTCAAGATTCAAGTCGGACATATCCTGAACGCCCTTCTGGCCCTTGATCCCGCAGGCGCTTCGGTCTACCGGAACAACCGCGACGCCTTTATCCGGGAAATCGATACGCTGTTCAACGGCCTCGCCGCGGAACTGGTACCGCTCAGGGGCAAGCCGGCCTTCGTGTACCATCCATCCTTCGGCTATTTCCTCGACGAATTCGGCATCGTGCAGGAAGCCGTGGAAACGGGAGGCAAGGAACCAACCCAGAAAGGTTTGGCCGCTTTGATAGGCAGGGCCAGGGCCGATGGCGCCAGGGTCATTTTTGTGCAACCGCAGTTTCCCGTCTCGGCAGCCGGGACAGTCGCCGCCGCAATCGGCGGATCCGTAGTACAGATAGACGCCCTTGCTGCCGACTGGCTTTTGAATATCAAGATCATGGCAGACGCGTTGCGCGCGGCGGTTCGTTGATGGAACCCGTGGTGATTTCAGGCAACGCTGCGATAGCGACGGGAGCCATCGCAACAGCCCCGAAACCGATAGCCATGAAGTTCGAGGGCGTCTCGTACGCGTACGGCCAGGTCGCCGTGCTGGACAATGCGACGTTCCACATCCACGAGGGCGAGTTCGCGGTCCTTCTGGGACCCAACGGGGCCGGAAAGACCACCATTTTACGCCTTCTCCTGGGCCTTGCGCGACCCGATTCGGGGCGAGTCCTGGTCCTGGGCGCGAATCCTCGCTTTGCCAGGGATTCGGTCGGCTACGTTCCGCAGCATACGACATACGATCCCGCCTTTCCCATAACGGTAGAGGAAGTCGTGCGGATGGGCCGGTTGCGCGGCGCGGTTGGCCGCTTCCGTCGAGAGCATCAGGAAGCGATAGACCAGGCGCTCGAGCTTGCCGGCGTTTCAGACCTGCGCGCCCGCCTGTACTCGGCATTGTCGGGCGGGCAACGCCGCCGCGTGCTCGTCGCCAGGGCGCTCGCGGGCAAGCCGCGTTTCCTGGTACTGGACGAACCGACTGCCAATATGGACGCCGACAGCGAACGCGGACTCTATCGGGCTCTGGGCGACATCAAGGGGACGGCCACCATCCTCGTCGTAACGCACGATACCGGCTATGTGTCCGCGCTCACCGATACGGTACTGTGCGTGGGAGAACACCGCGGACGCGGGCGGAACGTCACCAGACACGCCGCCGCGCCGACTGCCGAGGCTCCAGAAGGTTTCTTCGGCGGGCAGGCCCTGCGCGTACTCCACGATACTACCGTGCCCGACTCCGCGTGCTGCGGCGAGAAGGCGGACGGTGTATGAACGGATTCATTGGCGCGCTGTTCGATCCGGCGATGCCGTTCGTCAGAAACGCGGTCATAGCCGGGCTCCTGTCGTCGGTCCTGTTCGGCGTTCTTGGAGCCATTGTCACGGTCAAGCGCATTGCGGGTCTTGCCGGAGCCATTTCCCACGCGGTACTCGGTGGGATAGGGCTGGCTCTTTTCCTGTCGTTCAAGGGCATTGTCCCGGGACTTCCGCCCATAGCGGGCGCGCTTGTATTCGCCGTGCTCGCGGCGGTCCTGATCGGTATCGTATCGCTCAAGGCCAAACAGCGCGAAGATACCGTGATCAACGCGATCTGGGCCATCGGCATGAGTCTGGGCGTATTGTTCATTGCCAAGACCCCGGGCTATGCCGATCCCATGAGCTACCTGTTCGGCAACATACTCCTGGTATCCGGGAGGGACCTGGTCCTTCTGGCCGTCCTCGATGTCGTCGTTCTCGCGTTGGCCTGGCTGTTCTATCCGCAGATCGAGGCATCGGCGTTTGATGAAGAATTCGCGCAAACCAGGGGCGTGCCTGTCGTCGCCGTTTTCCTGGGTATCTTGACGGTCACAGCCCTGGCCATCGTCCTGCTCCAGACCTTCGTCGGAATCGTCATGGTGATCGCGATGTTGACCCTGCCTGCGGGTACGGCAGGCTATACGGCTCGGAGCCTGGCTGGCATGATGGTCGGCGGTGTTCTCCTGTCGGCGTTGTTCTCGCTGGGAGGCCTGGCAACCAGCTGGACGCTGGACTTGCCCGCCGGAGCGGTGGTCGTCGTCATGTCCGGGGCCGTATTCCTGGGTACGGCTGCCGCTCGAGGATTGCTTCAAGCCGTGAGAAAACGCCATTCCGCCGCAGGAGGAACACGATGACACGTGCAAGATCCCTCGTACTGGGAGCCCTCGAGGACGCGTCGGAGCCGCTATCGGCAGCGGGGGTCCTGGCAGCCATCGATTCCGCCTGTGACCAGGCGACGGTTTACCGCGCGCTTGGCTACCTGGAAAGCCGTGGAAAGGCGGAGTCGTTCGTGCTGCATTGCGACGAACACGGAACGGAACGCTTTTTTGCGGCGGGTATTGCCGGGCACCGGCACTGGTTTCACTGCGAGGCGTGCCACCGTTTCTTGGAT
>SPCK01000220.1 GCA_004525355.1 Spirochaetales bacterium | reverse complement strand
GAGCGGGCCTCCGATACTGTTGCCGTTGGGCAGCGCGTAGCCCACTGCCATCGCCGAGAAGCTGATCGATTTTGTTGGGTGGTGCTTTATATAGATCTTGTCCGTATCGTGACCCAAGTCGCACGGATTGGCGTGCAGCGCTTCTGCCGCCACGGCGTACGCGTTCTTGAGCAGATCCTCGGCGGCCAAAATTGCGGCGTTGCCGGAAAGCAGGAGGCCTTTGGAGGCGACCGTCTGCCAGTCATAGGGATCGCGGTCGGTATCGTTTTCAAAGGCGACTTTCACTTTTTCGATGGAGAAACCGAGCCGTTCGGCCACGATCTGCCTGATGGACGCATATGTTCCCTGGCCATAGTCGGTCAGGGCGAGGTTGACGAGTATCGAGCCATCCTCGTTCATCTTGAGAATGACCGCGGTGGCGGTGAAGGGCGGCATTGCCGGGGCTTTTTGCAGGGCGGCGATGCCCTTGCCGATCTTCCAGCCGGTTTTCTTCTCTCGAGTCTTCTCCTCGGCTGTGAGCTGGCCGTAATTGACCATGCGCGCCGCTTCCTCGATGCACTTCACCACGTTGCCTGTACTGGCCAGAATCGTTTCTCCAGTCAGCGTCTTGGATCCGGGGCGCAGGGCGTTCTTGAGGCGGAATTCCAGGGGATCCATGCCGATCGCGGTGGCCACGAGCTCCATGTGGCGTTCGACGGCCCAATGGAACTCGACGTGCCCGAAACCGCGATAGGCAGTGCCATAGGGCTTGTTGGTGTAGACAGTGTACGCATCCAGCCAAGCGTTGGGTATCTCGTAGGGACCGGAGCCGGAATAGCCGGAAGCCCGGGTCACGTTGACCGCATAATCGGCATAGGCGCCTGAGTCCCAGTACATGGTCATATGCTGGGCGACGATCTTGCCCTCGGCCGATACGCCGGTCTTGATGCGGTAGGTCAGTGCCGAGCGGCAGGGAAGGAGGCTGAATTCCTCTTCCCGGCTGGCCTGAAATTTAACCGGCTTGCCATTGGCCTTACGTGAAAGCACAGCGCACAGCGGTTCCACCCCGATGCCGGCCTTGCCGCCGAAGCCGCCGCCTACGTAGGGTATCTGGACGCGCACGTTGATGTGCGGCAGGTTGAACGCATGGCAGAACAGGTTGCGCACCGTGAACGGCGACTGGGCGCTGGTCCAGATGTTGATCTTGTCGCCCTTGCCCCATTGGACAATGGCCACGTGGGTTTCCATGGGTACGTGCTGTACCGATGGGCAGGAATACTCGCGCTCGACGATGTACTCGGATTCCTTGAAACCCTTGTCCACGTCGCCCTTGCGGAGCTTGGTGTGATTGGCGATGTTGGTCCCCGGTTTCGGGGTGAACGCGGCCGCCACGTAGGAGTAGCTGCCCAAGTCAGGATGCACCAAGGGCGCATCCGGCTTGAGGGCGTCCATGTGGTGGAGGACAGGCGGCAACGGCTCGTACTCCACCTCGATAGCCTCGACAGCGGCGCGCGCCTGCTCAAGGGTTTCCGCCGCGACGGCCGCGACGGCCTCGCCGTAGTGTCTGACCTCGCCCTTGGCAAGGATGTACTTGTCCACGATGTACAGGCCGATGTGGTAATCCAGCTCGTTGCCGGTAACGATGGCGCGCACGCCGGGCATGGTAGCAGCTATGGCCGTATCTATTTTGACGATGCGTGCGCGTGCGTGCGGGCTCTTCTTGAGTTGGGCATGGAGCATGCCCGGCAGTTCCATATCGCTTACGAAGGTGGCCTCGCCGGTGAGCTTTTCGACCATGTCGGGGCGACCGGCCTTCTTGCCGACGTATATAAGGTCGGCGGTCTTGACATCGTCAAACATGCTTGAGCTCTCCCTTCTCTTCCGGCCGGCCAGTCAGGTCCATGACCGCTTCGACGATCTGGGTGTAGCCGGTACAGCGGCAGAAATTGCCTTCGACGGCTTCCTTGATCTGGGTCGCGTCGGGTTTGGGGTTCTGCGCCAGGAGTTCCTTCACGGACATGACCATGCCTGGGGTGCAGAAGCCGCATTGGACGGCGTGATTGTTCTCGAAAGCCTGTTGGATGTCAGAAAGGGCCGGTCCGTTGGCTTCGCCTTCTATCGTGTGGATGACGGCACCATCTGCTTCGACGGCAAGCACCATACAGGAATTGACAGCGCGACCGTTGAGTATGACGGTGCAAGCGCCACATTCGCCCATGCCGCAGCCTTCCTTGGTGCCGGTAAGCCCCAGGTCCTCGCGAATGAAGCGCAGGAGGGTACGATGCTCGGCGCATTCGCGCTCGTATGAAAGGCCATTCACGGTAAGCTTGATTTTCATGTTACTTCACCTCCGAAAGGAGGCGCCGGACGTAGACGCCTATCATGTGCTCGCGGTACTCCTTGGTACCGCGTACATCGCTGATGGGTGAAACCGCCCCGAGTACCTTGCGAACGGCCTCTTCCGGGCCGTCCTTTGACGTGACCGTGTCGACGAGGACCGGTGTGGGGGCGGCGGAACTTACGGCGAAGCGTATGTCGTCGCCCCTACGCACCATGAGGACTCCCACGATACCCAGGTCGTGACCGGCTATGCGCTTGAGTTTCAGGTAGGATCCCCTGGCGCCCCGGGATTCCGCGGGTACTTCGATACGCTCAAGGTATTCGCCCGGTTTCAGGACCGTCTTCTTGACATCGGTGAAGAATTCCTTGAAGGGCATGGATCGTTGACCGTCTTTCGAGCGGAGCAGGGCCTTCGCGTCAAGGCAAAGCAACGCGGGCGCCATATCGGAACAGGGCGACGCGTTGACGACGTTACCCGTGACCGTCGCGCGATTGCGAATCTGGTGACTCGCCAATTCGTGGGCGCAGACGCAGAGGACCGGGTATTTGTCCTGGGCTGTGGCAGATCTGAGGATGTCATTGATGGTAATCGCCGTACCTATAACCAGGCCATCAGCGTCGCTATAGGCCAGCGTGGAGGCTTCCGGAGTTTTCTTGACGTCGATGACGAACCTGGGTTTCATGAGACCATTACGTATGTTGGGAATCAGATCGGTGCCGCCGGCAAGTATCTTTCCGTCGTTCTTCCGTTCGTCTAGAATCCGGACGAGCTCTCCGGCGGTGCGGGGAGCCAAATATCGGAATTCGTAGAGCATTCATGACCGCCTTTCCGTCCAAAAATAGAAAAGACCCGGACATGCAAGCTCCGGATCCAGGTTAATCCTTTTGGACAATCGGTCAATACAGTAAACGACAGAAATGAAAGTCAGTCAATGGGAAACTGGCTCATATGGGTTTAAAGGCGTTGAAAGCTTGGCCATTGCGCCAATATCGAGCGCAAGCTGGTATGGAAGATTGCTTCATTACTCGATTTTCGCTTTTCCCATGCGGATCATGACGGTAAAGCCTCCGTCCTTGGAGGACTGGACGAGAGCCTCTCCGCCCAAGTCCTTTTCAACGACGGTACTTACGATGCTCGCTTCGATGGTTCGCCCGGGGTAGCGCTGGGCGACGGTAAATTCCTGAGTTCCGATATCGATGGCGGGTAGCGGACGCCGGGGAAATTCTATAAGTGCTTTTTCATCCACGCCCGATACGAACACTTGAAAGAGCTTGGGGGCGAACTGGTTGGGGAGGGCGGCAGCCCTCGCTACTATTGACGCGACGGTCGATCCGGTGACGGCGTATTGCGGCGAAGGCAGGTTCCACAGACCCAGCCTGACTCTGCGGTCGCGCCCGACAAGTCCGCGCGCCAACGCGAGGAGCAGGGCGAGAGCGTGTTCGGCTACCTCCTCGTCGCACTATCCGCCGACATTGCGTACGGCGATGCCTCTGGCCGTCGTGGCCGCGAGGTCTACGTTGTCCAGGCCGACTCCGTATCTGCTCATCACCCGGCATCTTCGCAGCGAGGAAATTGCCCGAGCGTCCATCGGAGCGAGGTTGAGAAGAATGTCGTCGGCGTTGGCGCAGGCAACCGCAATGTCGTCTGAACTGCGGTAATCCGCCACACGGAGCGTGACGCCCAGCGGCTCGAGTACGGAGCGTTCTTACTCGATCGCCCCGTGCCGTTCGTCGGTTATGACGACGAGAGGGTGTGCGGTGCCGGGATTCATTCGCCCTCGTCCAGGAGCATGTCGAGTTTATCGGTGGACATTGTTTACTCCCATCGGGGCGTCAAAAGTGATTGTACCCGCGATCGAACCATGTTGTGGTTCTCTCGATACTAACCGCGCTACTGTAGTATGGCCAAAATGCCTGAAGGGGGTATACTGGGCTGAATCCTTGACCTATTCAGGAGCATACCGTTGAAGAGGAGTCGGCAATTGATCCGTGACATGGCGGCGCGCATCATCAGTCTGGTATTTGCGTGTGCGTTGGCGATCGTAGCCTTGGGTTGCGCTTTTGGTCCTCGCGCCTCGGTGTGGGCGGCTGGAGGCCTTGTCGCAGCTGGTTTCCTGGCTCTCTGCAACACGATGCCCTGGTTGTACCGGGCTGAT
>SPCK01000010.1 GCA_004525355.1 Spirochaetales bacterium | reverse complement strand
TATTACCTGACGACCCTGGTACCGGCGGTGCCATCGACCGCTTCCTGGGCTTTCTCAAGGCTGGTGATGACGACGAGCTTGCCGCCCCGCTTGATGAAATCGACCGCCGCCTCGATCTTGGGTCCCATGGAACCCTTGGGAAATTGTCCATCGGCCAGATACTGCTCGGCCTCTGCGACGGTCATGCTGTCAAGGACCCTCATGTCGGGTTTCTTGAAGTTGATGGCGACTTTGTCCACGCCGGTGAGGATGAGCAGCTCATCGGCGGCGATTTGGCTGGCCAGGAGTGCGCTGGCCCGATCCTTGTCGATGACCGCGTCGACGCCTTCCAGTGTGCCATCGGCAGCGCGGCACACGGGAACGCCGCCACCGCCCACGGCAATGACAACCTTGCCGCTCTTGAGTATCTCGTGGATCGTTTCCTTTTCGACTACGTCCACCGGGATGGGGCTGGCGACGACGCGCCGGTACCCGCGGCCCGGATCTTCCTTCATGACCCAACCCTTGGCCTTGCAGGACTCGAGGTCTTCTTCCTTGAAATAGAGACCCACGTACTTGGTCGGATTCTGCATTGAAGGATCATTTTTGTCCACGACGACCTGCGTTACCACGGTGACCACGTCTTTCTTGACGCCGGCCTTGATGAGGGCGTTCATGAGCGACTGCTGGATCATGTAGCCGATGGAGCCCTGGGTGTCGGCGACGATGACGCTGAGCGGCGAAGGTGATGCGCCATGGGAGGAGCCGACCTCGTTGCGTACGAGGTGCACGCCGGCCTGGGGGCCGTTGCCGTGGGAAAGCACGACGTGGTGCCCTTCCTTGATGAGGCCGACGATAGCCGCCATGCTCGTGCGTGTATTCTCGAACTGTTCTTCGATGGTGCCCTTGGTGCCTTCCTTGATGAGGGCGTTACCGCCGAGGGCGACGACGATAGTTTTCTTGTTCATGCATATCCTTCCTTAATTGCAGAGCGTTCAATGCCGCGGATGTGGCGTTTTCAACAGTACCGAAGCACGCTGTCTTTAAGCAGGCGGGTGCAGACTGACCGCACGATCGCCGTGATGGAAAAGAGGAATGAGTATATCGCATCCGCCCCGATCCGGGCAATCGGCCGGCAAGTTGTTCCGCGTCCCGCTCCCGTCGGCTTACCGGTTGTCAGAGGCGGCGGGTTTGTCCACGTCCAGCGAGAATGAGGAGAACTCGAGGGCTTTCCAAATGCCCTTGTCATTTCTTCTGAGCGTCATGGGCCGGGCAGAAAGAGCGCCCGCCTCACCAGTTTTTCGTGACGGAAGGCAGGTCCTAAGCGCAAGCGTTTTCAGTATACTGAACGTATGCAGATCATTCGCGCAGACACGCTGGGTTTTTGTCCTGGCGTACGCATGGCGGTACAAGCGGCAGAACAAGCCGTTCAGAATAATCCCGGTACGCCGGTATTCATCCTTGGGCAGATAGTGCACAACCCACGGGTATCGTCCCGGCTGGCAGGCATGGGAGCCGTCGAGCTGCCCGGGGACGACGGCAGCGCCGCTCCACCGGGCTCCCTGGTCGTCGTGCGATCCCACGGCGCCTCGCCGCAGACTCTGGATAAATTAAAAGATGCGGGCGTTCGCGTCATCGATGCGACCTGCCCCAAGGTAGCGGCCAATCAGCGGGCTGCCGCCGATTTCGCTCGGCGGGGCTATACTGTCGTCATCGCGGGGGATCGCGGCCACGGCGAGACCCTGGGCGTGGCCGGCCACGCACCCGGCTCGGTCATCGTATCGAATCCAGACCAGGCCCGTACGGTCGGCCTGATCGGGCCGATAGCCCTGGTGTCGCAGACGACCATGTCGGAGGACGAGTACGCCGCCATCCGGGAAGCCCTGCGGGAGCGTTTTCCGGACCTGGCGGATCGTGGTGGAATCTGTGAGGCTACGGGGGATCGACGTGTGGCGCTGGAACGTCTCTGCACCAGGGTCGATGCCGTAGTCGTGGTTGGAGGCAGGAATTCTGCCAATACGAGGAGATTGGCGGAATACGCCCGTTCCCTTGGAAAGCCCGCCTGGCATGTACAGACGGCTGACGAAATTCCCATCGAGCTGGCTGCCTACGAAACCGTGGGACTCACCGCGGGTGCGTCCACGCCCGCTGACGATGTGGACGACGCGGAGCGCCGACTTCTCGCATTGTGACTGGAAGAACGATGAATGGAGGCAATTCCATGGAAATCCTGAAGGAAATCTCGGGACGCAGATCCTGGCGGGCCCTGTCCGAGGCGGCCCTTCCAGAGGGCGCGGCCCGGCGCATCGTACAGGCTGGCATCTTGGCTCCCTCGTGTTACAACAACCAGCCATGGCGCATCACGGCCGCCGAAGGGGAAACGCTCTTGTCGCTCAAGGACACTTTGAGCGAAGGGAACGCATGGGCAACCAGGGCGCCCTTAATCATTGCCGTTGCCGTGCGCGAATGCGACGACTGCCGCCTTGAGGATGGCCGCGAATACGCTCTGTTCGACGCGGGGCTGTGTGCCATGAACATGATAACCCAGGCCACTGCCGAAAGCCTCGTGGCCCACCCCATCGCCGGTTACAACCCCAAAAAAGCCAAGGCGGCGTTGGGCCTTCCGAAGGACCTCGTCCTGATTGCCCTTATCGTGGTCGCCCATCGAGGCGACCCAAATTCCGCGGACGGGGGGCTGCTCAAGGAATGGCAAAAGGAAAGCGAGACCTCGCCCAGGAAGCGAAAACCCGAGGAAGAGGTAGCGGCCTTTGGCCGCTGGAGCGAGCTATCTTAAGGCCCCCGCTGAGCCCGAATGATCGAACTTGATCCCTGTGCCTCGAAAAAGTATATTAGCAGTGTGTTGAAAAACCGCGGAGGAGATGGTTTCAACACTTCCGAAGCGTCGCTATAGCGTTGCAAACCGAATAGTTTGCGAGTATAGCGAAGGTTGTTGGAATAGCAACAGACGATTTCAACAACCTATCAATAGCTACAACACGGTTACGCGCTGCCCATGCCTTGACTGGAGGGACAGCCGGCCGTTCCGGGGCCGCCATCGGCCCGGAGATCCGAGCCCCGTACGGGGTCGGCGAGTAAAACGACAAGGAGTCCTTCATGGATCCTCGAACCGCGTTTGATGGAAAAATCAGCAATGTATTCAAAAGCGCCGCCTTTTCTCGTCCCCTTGATTTAAAAAAGACTTCGCGCCTCGTCAGGGCGGCGTACTACCAGGAGTCCCAGGCCAGACGCCGCTCCCGGGCTGCAGCCACCGGCAAGACGGTGCCCGCGGTGCTCATAGCCAGCGTAACGCGCAAATGCAATCTGGATTGCGTCGGCTGTTACGCCAAGGCTCTGCGTCCCCAGGGAGAGGTGGCAGCCGAACTTTCCGACGACCGCTTCATGGAGCTGTTTGAGGAAGCCCTGGAATTGGGAACGGGAGTCCTGATGCTGGCCGGTGGTGAACCCCTGCTCCGGAGGAGTCTCCTCGAGCGAGCGGCCCTGCTCAAGGGACCCCTTATCCCCGTATTCACCAACGGACTCCTCGTGGATGAAGGCTGGATGGACCTGTTTGGCCGGGGATCACTGGTTCCCGTGTTCAGCATCGAGGGAGACGCCTCCCACACCAGTCAACGGCGCGGGTCGGGCATCCATGAACGGGTGCTCAAATCGATGGAAGCCCTCAAGGCACGCGGCGCACTCTTTGGCGTTTCCGTCACGGCCACCTCCGGAAACGCGGACACGATACTCTCCTCCCCGTTCCTCAAGAACCTTGAGGAGATGGGCGCCTCCGTCCTCTTCATCGTGGAATATGTGCCCGCGGCCCCTGGAACCGATGGCCTCGTGCTCACGGATAGCCAGAAGTCCGTTCTTCTATCCAAAGAGCCGTTCCGGAACCTGCGTTATCCCGTCGTGGCTTTGCCCGGGGATGAGGAAGCCTTCGGCGGCTGCCTGGCGGCCGGGCGGGGCTTCATTCACCTGTCGCCGGAGGGAGCCTTGGAAGCCTGCCCCTTCGCTCCGTTTTCCGATACGAGCGCGGCTGACCGTTGCCTGAGCGACGCGCTCAATTCGCCGCTCCTTGCGGCTATACGCGAGCGCCACGCGGAACTCACGGAGACCAAGGGCGGCTGCGCCCTCTGGAACAAACGCGGATGGGTAGCGTCCTTGAGCGCCTGCGCGGCGATAGCGAGCTGAGCCAAAACGGCGCCAGCCGCCCAGCCTCCGGCGCCGCGTAAGGGCTTTCCAGTACCGGTAATTTTTCTCTGACAACGCGCGCAAGGGATCGACGCGGTATCCTCCGCGCCTCGCGCGGAGATAAAGCGGAGAGCCCGGTCGCCGGCCGGCGATGCGCCCTACAACGCAGCTGGCGACTACCCCGTTCACAAGGCCTCGTGCGCGTGCTATGCTGTCCCCCATGGCAAAAGCGAAGATCATAGGCATTTGCGGTGGTTCGGGGTCGGGCAAGACGACCATCGTCAGGAAGATATCCGAGCTGGTGTCTGACTTCGTGTTCATCCCTCAGGACAATTACTACAAGTCGGCGGAATACATCTCCAACGCGAATATCACCGCCTTCAACTTTGATCATCCCGAAGCTTTCGACAACGATCTCCTGTGGGAACAGTTGGCCATGCTCAAGAGGATGGAACCGGTCGAGATGCCTACCTACGATTTCGTGCATCACCGCCGCGCGGAAGAGACTATCAAGGTGGCTCCGCGCAAGCTGATCATCTTCGAAGGTATCATGATATTCACGAACAAGAGAGTGCGGGATCTGATCGACCTGAAGATTTTCGTGGATACGCCGGACGACATCCGCTTTATACGACGCCTTTCGCGCGACATCAAGGAACGTGGACGAACCGTGGACTCCGTGATCGAACAGTACTTGAACGTGGTTCGGCCCGGACACTTCCAGTTCATCGAGCCGACCAAGAATTACGCCGATATCATCATTCCCGAAGGCGGAGCCAACGACAGCGCACTCCAGGTGCTGGTTACCTTCATCAACACGATTCTCAACTCACCCGTCAATTCCTGAAAAAGTATGTGCGCCGGTCAGGAACCGGCTGAATTCGCACCATCGGTCATTGGAAATGTCAATTCAACGCGGGCGCCCAGCCCTTGTGGCGCTGAAACGGTTCCGCCCACTTGTTCGGCGAGTGTGGTGATCAGGCTGATGCCAAGTGTAGACCTCGAATCTGGACTGTCGAATATGCCGGCTGGCAGGCCGGGGCCATCATCTTCAACAACCAAGGTACAATAACCGTCGCGCCGCATCGCGCTGATGCCAATGCTCACGGATCCGTCTATCCTGACCCCATACTTCAATGAGTTCGTAACCAGTTCATTGATTATCAACCCACAGGGTATTGCCGTATCCAGGGGCAACAGTACGTCCTGTACATCCACGGTCAGGCGTACCGGCCCCCGGGCAAAGTCCCTGGTCAGGGCCGAGGCGATTTCCCGGGCATAACGCGCCAGATCGATCGCGCTGAAGTTGCCCTGTTCGTAGAGCTGCTCGTGGATGGTGGCCATCGATCTAATACGACCCTGCGCCTCCCGAACGGCGGCGGAGAACTCCTCGACATGGTCATTGTCCGCCTGGAGGTCCAGCAGACTCGATATGATCTGCATGTTGTTCTTGACTCGATGATGGACCTCCCTGAGGAGCACGTCCTTCTCGTTAAGAGAATCCCGGAGTTCTCGCTCCATCGCCTGCCGTTCGGTTATATCGTCCGCCGCGACGAAAATTGTCTGGTCGTCCGGGGACATGGCCGAACGCCATTCAATGAGCCGATACGTCCCGGAGGCGCTCAGGCATCGATTGGTGAAACTGGAAATCCGGTTTCCGGAATGGACATCCTGCAGGAATTGTTCAGTGGCTTCCCGGTCGTGTGGATGCGCCAGGTCGCTGAGACTAACGCCCGCCAGTTGCGCCGGGGGTATTCCAAGTACCGCCTCCCAATGAGGATTCAGCTTCATGAAATGTCCCTCGCCGTCCAAGATGGCAAACAGATCCTGGCTGGCTATGAAAAACCGTTCGTATTCCTCGCTCTTGGCAACCGTCAGGGCCTCGAGCCTACGTTTGCCGTCCAGCAGGATACCCAGAAGCAGCCCAAAGGAAATCGATGCGATAATGCAGGCGATCAGTATCAGGAGCGAATCCTGTTCGCCTGGCTGCAAATAATCTTGCCCGGGTTGAGCTTCAAATAGCCATTCCCGCCCAGCCAGGCGCGCAACGCTCATGAACAAGGGATAATCCCCGTCAGCGTCCTGAAAAGAAGGAGTTGGGTAGGAAAAGCCGGGGGCCGAGTCCGGATCAGCCGCGTCCCGCAACCTGACCTCGATTCCCTGTGACATCGAGTCATGGAGGCTGGAGCCGACGACTTCCTCCACGGACAGGAACGCGATGGCAAAGCTGGACTGGGTCCCGTCACCGTCAGGATCGGCCAAGGCAGTGCACAGCAGTACGCCGGGCCCGCGAACCACTCCCGAACCGGAGATGAACCCGCTCATGACCAGCTGCCCGGTATCCATCGCCTGTTGCGTTAATTCATTGAATTCAGGAGAGGCGATCAGTTGCTCCACCTGGAAACGCGTCTGCTCGTCATCCGGCCTGACCAAGCGAGGTACAAGCGGTTCGTTGCCTGCGCTTGGTAACGCCTGATCCAGGAAGGCGAGGATCTCAAACTCGTGTTTCTCAAACCACGGATGTGTAAAATGTTGAAATTCCAGGTCGCTGACGTATTCGGAGTTTTCATAGAATGCCTTGAGCGAGTCGATGTGGTCGAAACAGTTTCGCACGTTCGTCAGGACGAGGTTGGCCAGATGCAAGGCGTCGAAACGAAAGGCTTCATCCTGGGTATCCTGCCATATAGCTTCTACACGCAGATATAGCAGCGTGCTCAATGTCAGGCCGACGACAATTATCGTAATGGAGATGGCGATTGGCCACTTCCTTGACAGCGTTCGTGAGGCTTTCATCATTACCGCTGAGCTATCGCCTGCAGGTTCTGGTCCCACGCGCCAATTATAGGCCCTTGCCCGGGAATATGCCATTCAATTCATCGGCCTTCATGCGAGGGCTACAGGGAAGGGGCGCTTTCGGCACTTGCCCATAATTGGGGCCCCGCATACTATGTCGACCATGCGTTTCATCGGTGTCATGTTCAAAGAATATCGCGACGCATTTTCCCTTTTCACCCATAATGCCAGGCTTTTCCTCATGGGCAGTTTCTTGCTGGGCGTCGGTACCAACATGGTACAGCTCCTTTTGAATCTCTACTTGAAGCGTCTGGACTTCGGCGAGGCGGATATCGGCGCGATCCTGGCCATGCGCGCATTCGGTTCGTTCATCGTTGCCCTGCCGGCCAGTTTCATCGTCGCACGGGCCAATTCGCGCCACGTGCTTTCAGCCGCAGCACTGTTCACCGCGTTGGCGTACGTTGGACACGCCGTCATGTCGGACTTCGGCCCCATCGCCGCCAGCGTACTCATGTCGGGAGCCTTCTCATCGTTGTACCAAGTGGCCGCCGGCCCCTTCTTCATGAAAAACTCGAACCCGGAAGAACGCGTACACCTTTTTTCCTTGAATGGGGCTTTGGGCATGGGTACCGGCGTCCTTGGCTCGTTATTCGGCGGCGCGCTCAAGGAGTTGGTATTCAAGATCGGCGGCGACGAAGTGTTCTCGTATCGCGCAGCCCTGCTACTAGGTGCGCTGTTCGTTGCCTCGGCGCTCGTGCCCTTCCTGCGCATCCGCGAGTCACGGGTTCAAGGGCCTGCCGGCGGACCGGTCAAGGCCATAAGCGGACCGCTGGGTGCGATAGACGCGGGATTGTACGCCAAGCTGCTGGCGCCGGGCTTCTTCATCGGCATGGGAGCGGGCCTGACCATCCCCTACCTCAACCTGTACTTCAAGAACGAGTTCGAGCTTGGAGACGCGTTCATCGGCGTCATCTTTGCCGCGGGACAGGTGGGGACCTTCCTCGGCATGATATCGGGCCCGGCCATCGCAAGCCGCCTCGGCAAGCCGCGCTCGGTCTTCCTGATGCAGGCCGCCTCCGTTCCATTCATCCTGGTTCTCACGTTACTGCGTTATCTCCCCCTGGTGATTCTGGCCTTCATCGCCCGCCAGACGCTGATGAACATGTCCACGCCCATTTCCGACAATTTCGCGTTGGAAAAGGTCCCTCCCAATCAACAGTACCTGATGAACGCCCTCAAGATGCTCAACTGGACCGGTTCATGGATGGTATCGGCGCGAATTTCCGGCTCCATCATAGCAGCACGCGGCTTTACGCCCTCATTTACCCTGACGGCCATCTTTTATTCGGTCGCGTCCATCCTGTTCTGGTGGTTCTTCCTCAAGAAAGAGCACAGGCGTCCGCGCGCCGTCCAGTGAGTCAGGGGCCGGGAAATCCCGAACGCCGGCACTGATGGAACCTCCAGCGGGGTGTTGGAGTAGTAATAGACTATTTTAAACAACCTGCTAGCTATCGAGGACGGTAAAGCGCTCGGCCTCGGTCTTGGCCCTGTCGGCCAGTTGGTTGTTACGGTCGGCGCTCTGCCTGAGCACACTGGATACTTTCTTCATGCTCTCGGCTTCGTTGCCGACCTCGTCCGCGAGACCGCTGATGCGGGAACTCTGCTCCGCGATGCCGTGCACATCGTCCGCGATGGACCTGCTTGCCTGCCTGATATCGGCCGCAGCGCCCCGGACATCGCCCGAGAGCGCGGCCATGATGTCCAGTTCCTCGACGACCCTGCGTTCTTCGCGCCGCTCCTCTTCTATCGCCGCGCGTATCTCGCTTTCCAGGCTCCCGACATGCCCGATCAGCCCACGCATATGCTCGAAGGACGTTTCCGCGTCCTCGGAACGGGTCCTCATGGCGACAACCGCCCGCTTGACCTCCGCGAGAGTCCGCTCGATCTCGCCGGAACGCTCCGCCGTCGATTCAGAGAGTTTCCGTATCTCATCCGCCACGACGGCGAAGCCTCGGCCGGCGTCGCCGGCATGGGCCGCCTCGATCGCGGCGTTCATGGCAAGCAGGTTAGTCTGTCCGGCTATGCCGGTGATGACATCGCTGGCCTCCACGAGACTCTCCGATTTTCCCAGGACTTCTTCCGACAATTCCCTGACGCTGACCATGGTCTCGGATCCGGTTTCCGAGGATTCGTGTAGTTCCCCGAACGCGGTTCCCATACGCTCTATCGCCTCGACGGTAGAGGCGATACGCAATGAAAGGATGTCCACCGAGGATTTGGAACGCGTGATCGCCCCGGCCTGCTCGTCCGTAAGTCCATAGAGCCCGTCAACCTCACCGATTATCTGGGAAATCGCCGAGGAGGAAGCACGTACGCTGGCTTCGCCGTCCGCGGCGAGGGACCGGACTTCCGAAATCCTTACCGATATACCCGAGACTGCGGCCTCGGTGCGCGATGTAGCGTCGAGCAAAGCCCCCGCCCCCACGCTCATCTCCTCAGTGGAATCGCGCAGGGAGCGCACAATGGCGGATACGCTCTCTCCAACTTCATTGTATTCCATGGCAAGCGAGCCGATTTCGTCATGGCGGCGGCTCTCGATCCTGCCCGAGAAATCGCCGTCGGCCATTTTCCCGAACGCGAGCGCGAGGTCGATGATGGGCCTCGTAATGGCTTGCGCGACTAAAACCGCGGCAAGGAGCAACAATACCGCCAGTATGAGCGCCGTTATACCCGAGGAGAGCACAGCGCTGTTGGCAGAAGCCAGAACCTCTACTACAGGAGTGGCCACCGCAAGGGTCCACCTCGAAAGCCCCTCGATATCCACGGGTACGGCGACGATGTAACAGTCGTGGCCCGACACGGGAGAGTGGAGCGTCAACAGTCCCCCCACAACCGCATCCCGTTTCCAGGAGCCGCCTCCTTCGGAAGCAGCCGATAGCGCATCGGCATCGGCCATGCCCAATAAAGCTGCGGCGTTTTCCGGTCCTTCGATATCCTCGAGCGTACGAGACACGAGGTCGGTCCTGGAATGCCCAATGACCACGCCACCAGCTGAAACCAGGGCGATCCAGCCGTTCACGGAAGAACCTGAGGCGCTGACCCTCTGGGAAAGGTAGTCAAGGCTCAGGTCCACCCCGACAACTCCGTAGAATTTCCCGCCAGAGTCCTCCAACGGTACTGCGAAAGTGGTCATGAAAGTTTCAGCGGCGTCGTCGTCACGATAGGGTTCGATGACGGTTGCAAGTTTCGAGTCGCGGGGAATCGCGTAATAGTCGTTATCGTAATACTCGTCGCCCCAGAACATCAGTTCGGTCACGATGCCGCCATCGCCCCGATAGAGCCACGGCGAATAGCCGCCGGTTTCATCGTATCCTTCTTTGTCGGTATAATACGCGTCCCTGCCATCCCAGGCGTCGGGCTCAAAGTTCGCCCATACCGCGAAGAAATTCGGATTTCCGGCCAGCATCCGCCCGAACAACTGCTCGGGAAAGGTTCTCTCGGCAAGGCCGGCGTTCCTGATCCCCGAAAGCACGTCGCCCGCCGTAATCGCGGCCTTCGCGGCTGCGGTCAATTCTATGGATAGTTTGGTGGCACGTTCGAAGGCGAGCCTCTGGAAATAATAAACCGAGGCCTCCTTGAGGGAACCCCAGTTCCTGTATGCGTCCAGGGCCAGGACAGTCAGGACGGCCGGCAGGATGGCCACGAACAAATACACAAATATCCGGGTGCGCAGCTTCCTCATGCGGATGCTCCTGGTCTTTTACATCGATCGAGATATCTGGTATCCGATGCTGGGCCGACGTATTGACATACAGATTAATCCATGCATCCGAATTTTGCACGTTTCGGACACGTAATTCTCCTGTACGCCTTCTAAAAACGGCGCTATCATAATAGTATTCCAAAAGGGGGGACGATCGATGTTTCCAACGCTCTTCCTCACGACGGTCGCCATGTCCGTTCCTGCGGTCAACGCGTCCTTGCCGCTCGAGTCCGAACTGACCTACTTCGGCAGGGCCAGCATAAAGATCAAGACAGCCGCGGGGGCCGTGATCTATCTGGATCCCTACGCGCCTGGAGATTACTCCGAGACCGCGGACATCATCCTCGTGACCCACGGCCACGAGGACCACAACAAGACGAATCTGCCCAAGCGGAATATCGGCTGTGCGGTTATAGCTCCAAAGGGAGCAGTCCCGGACAATGACGCCATTCACCTGTCTGAATACGCGTCCACGACGATAGCCGGGGTCAGGATAACCGCCGTGCCAGCCTACAATGCCAACCATCCACGCGGGAGCAACGTAGGTTATATCCTGGAATTTGGTGGAGTCGTCCTGTACCACGCGGGAGATACATCGCTCATACCAGAAATGTCCGGCCTCAAGAAGATGGGCATCGATTACGGACTCCTGCCCTGCGACGGCAAGTACAACATGGGTCCCGAAGAGGCCTCCAGGGTTGCCGCTATCATCGAGCCCCGCATCGTCGTTCCCATACATTCTACGGGCGATGGCCTGGCGACAGGAGCGAACGCCCGAAAACTCGCATGGCGCGAGGTCGTGGTTTTGCAGATCGGCGACACGCTGGGTCTGAAACCGCGAAGCTAAAGGGCATCTCGATCCTCGGAGGACCGCGAATCGAGGCGGGCCTTAACACGCGAGCCCGCATGGAGTATCCTGTCCTCATGAATTATTCCGAATTGGGTCTACATCCCGACCTTGCCAGAGCCGTAGCCGAAGCCGGCTACGTTACGTGCATGCCTGTACAGGCGGAAACCTTTCCGCACTCCTTCATCGGCGAGGACATTTACGCGCAATCCCAAACCGGTACCGGTAAAACCGCCGCCTTCCTCATTTCGATATTCCAGAGGATCATGACCGTAGACGCAATGAGGCACCGAAAGGTGTTGATATTGGCTCCCACACGGGAGCTCGCGGCACAGATCGAAATTGAAGCGGAAAAACTCGCGAAGCACCTACCCATCACGATGGGCTGTTTTTACGGAGGCGTATCATACGGCCCGCAGGTCGATCTGCTCAGGGACAATGTCCAGATGATCATCGGGACGCCGGGACGCATCATCGATCTGATAAAACAGGGCAAGATGCTCCTGAAGGAAGTCGGCTTCCTGGTCGTGGACGAGGCGGACAGGATGTTCGACATGGGTTTCATAGACGACCTGCGAATGCTCCTGCGTTACCTGCCGCCGCCCAAGGAGCGCCAGACGTTCCTGTATTCGGCCACGCTCAACTTCCGGGTCAAGAACCTGACCTGGGAATACATGGATAATCCGAAGGAAATCCTCATTGAGGCGGAGACGGTAACGGTCGAACAGGTCGAGCAGGAATTATTCCATGTCGGTTCGAACGAAAAACTGCGCTTCCTACTGGGTATCCTGGCCAAGGAAAACCCCGGCAGCGCCCTGATATTCTGCAACCAGAAGTTCATGGCCGAGGAACTTGCTCGACGCCTCTCGATCAACGGCATCGAATGCGAATACATCATGGGCGATCTGCCACAAGCCAAGCGCCTCCAAGTTATAAATAGGCTCAAGGAAGGCAAGATCAGAATACTGGTGGCCACGGACGTCGCTGCCCGGGGTCTTGACGTGAACGGATTGGATCTCGTGGTCAATTACGATGTTCCCATGGACCCTGAATCGTATGTGCACAGAATCGGGCGGACTGCCCGTGCGGGCGCCAAGGGAAGGGCCGTAACGCTCGCGTGCGAGAAATTCGTGTATGGCCTGCCCGCGATCGAAAAGTATATAGAAACCAAGATTCCCATAGGTGTCGTTACCGACGAACTCATGATGGAAGACAAGAGCGCAGGAATGCGCTTCGGGCATTCGCGCGACCGGGGCAGGCCCGGCACCGAGCGAGGCGAGCGACGGGGCGGGCAGCACTTCGCCGGCGGCAGGCCTGGCGCCAGGAGTCGGCCGTCCGGTTCGCCGACGTCGCCGTCGAGAGGGCCGGCAGACAGGGCAGGCTCCGCACACGGCGACAGGGGCAGGGGACGCGACGGAGTCGTCAGCAAGCAGGAAATGAACCGGATGATCCAGCCCCGGACCGGCGAGGTCAGAGCCGATGCGCGAAGGCCGGACAGGGGCGCCGAACGCAACCCGTACGCGATCAGCGCCGAGGAACGCATGAAGCGGTACAAGGACAAGTACGGAAGCACCGATTCCGGCAGGCGCGGGCCAGGCGCTGAAACTGCCGGACCAAGCCCGGATACCCGAACACGATCGCCCCGCGATGGCCAGAGAAACAGGCCCGGAGAGGCTCGACGCAGTCAGTCACCGCTTCAGGGCAAGCCCGGACAGGATGGCAAACCCAGATCGGAGGGCGCCCCCGGAACGGCTCCCCGTGCTCCGCAGGTACAGGCAGCCAAAACGCCCGTGCCCGCCCCGAAGGCAAAGAAACCGGGACTGTTCTCCAGCTTGAAAAAGATCCTGAGAATCGACAAAGGCGACGAATAGCGCGCATATCGTCCGGTCCGACTTGAACGGGAAGGACCGGATTCTTGTATGAGACGGCTGGTCATTCAGCCGTGCCAGAGTCCCCGAGGGAGAGCCATCGCTCCAGCTCCGCCAGGATCCAATCAAGGGCGATGGCCATCGTAGCCGCGGACAAGGCTCCCTGGACGACATAGCTTGTCCTGAATTGCACGAGGCCCGCCATTATTGGACGCCCGAACCCCCCGGCTCCCATGGTCGCCCCTATCGCCGCCGTTCCTACATTGATGACGACGCTGGTTCGGATGCCAGCCGCGATAGCCGGAAGGGCCAGTGGCAGTTCTATCCGCAAAAACCGGGTGGCGGCGCCCATGCCCAGCCCTTTTGCCGCATCGAGGGCGTCAGGCGGTACGGACGCCAAACCGGCTGCCGTACCATGAATTACCGGCAATATCCCGTACAGGATGAGCGCGAGCATTACCGGCCTGGTACCGAATCCGAGCACCGGTACAAGCAGGGCCAGTACGGCTACCGGCGGAACGGTTTGAGCAAATGCGCCTACGCTCAGCACCAGTTCCCTGAGGGTTCCCCTGTTGAAATTGGCGACTACCCCCGCCAGGAAACCAATCACGGCGGCCACGAGGCTGGCACCGATCGCCAGCGCCGCGTGTTGGGAAAAGAGCGCGAGTGGTGAAGCCAGAGGGTACAACGGCTCGGCGATGTCGGGGAAAAGCAACCCCAGGAACGCGCCCATCATACGGCTATTGGTGACGAAAGCCAGGGAGGCCAACGCGACCAACGCCCCCTTCCATCGTTTCACGGAATGCTCTGCGGGACCGTCGTCCCTGCCGTTTTCGATAGTTCCATAGCCCCGCCGGAACCCGTTTCTCCCGAAGAGGCGGCGATGGCCGTGAGGCTGATCTCCCCTATGAGGACCCCTGCATCGTCGATGACCGCAACAACTGTCGAACCTTCCTCGAGCATGCAGGCAAGGGCCTCTTTCAGGCTGGCGTACGGTTTGAGGGCCGTCGGGAGCGTCCGCCAGGGAGTTGCGATATCTCCGGGTTTTACCCTGCCCAGGGGTTTGCCCCGTCCGTCGATGACCCAATGATGAGTCGGCCCATCGCAGGAAGCATCCTGCTCCGGAGCGCGCTCGCCCGCCCTCAGCACTGATACGGGCCTGAACGCACCGCCGACATCGACTCGCGCCAAGCGCTTGAGCGATCGATCCTCTCCCACGAAAGCTCGCACGAAGTCGTCGGCCGGCTCGGCCAGCAGCTTCGCCGGAGTCGCGATCTGTGCAGGTCTGCCGTCACGCATCAGTACCACCGTATCGGCCAATCGAACCGCCTCGTCCAGGTCATGGGTAACGAATATGACCGTCTTATGGATCTCCCGCTGAATGCGCAGGAATTCATCCTGCAGGCGCGCCCGCTGAAGCGGGTCCACCGCGCCAAAAGGCTCGTCCATGAGCAGTACGGGAGGATCCGCGGCGAGAGCGCGAGCCACGCCTACGCGCTGAGCCTCGCCTCCGGAGAGCTGCCGCGGCCGACGTTGCCTGTACGATGCCGGATCGAGTCCGACCATGTGCAGCAGTTCGTCGGCCCTCCTTTCGGCTACAGCGCGCGGAGTACCCAAAAGGCGAGGCACGGTACACACGTTTTCCAGGACACTCAGATGAGGAAACAGTCCGACGCTCTGTATCACGTAGCCCATGCCCAGCCGAAGGTCTTCCGGCCGCCAGGAATGAAGGGGCCGCCCCGCGTATCGTACTTCTCCGGAATCCGGCTCTACAAGTCGATTGGCCATCCGGAGCGTAGTCGTCTTTCCGCTGCCCGAAGGCCCGATCAAGACTACGAGCTGGCCTTCCTCTATGTCGAGGTCGAGGTCGTGAACGGCCCACGCCTCCCCATATCGTTTGGATACTCCCCGGTACTCAATCAGTGCCACTGACCCGCTCCCTCTCCGGCAAGATGCAATTCGAGCGAAGACATAAGCCTATCGGCAGCCAGCGACATCGCCACGACAGGCGCCACGCCGACGATCACCATGTCCATCGCCGCTTGGCCGACCCCCTGGAAAACGAAATACCCCATGCCGCCCGCTCCGATCAAGGCCGCGACGGTTGTAGTTCCTATGGTCTGGACCAAGGCGGTTCTGGCACCCCCCGCGATGGCCGGCAAAGCCAGGGGCAACTCTACCCTGAAAAGGATTTGCCGCCCGCTCATGCCCATGCCCCTGGCAGCGTCCTTGGCGCCCTGCTCGACCATACGCAAACCCGCGGCGCCTGCCAGCATGATTGGCAGGAGGGCGTACGCCGAAAGTGCCACGAAGGCCGGCGCCACGCCTATGCCGGACACGCCGATCACGCGCAATGCAGGGACGGCATTGGCCAGGGCGGCCATTACAGGAAGCAGGAGGCCGAACAGAGCAAGGCTTGGGATATTCTGGACGACGCCCGCAATGAACCCGAGAATTCTGCCTATCTTTCGCCCCCTGGACAGTAGGACCGCGCCGGCTATGCCGACGAAAAGAGCAAACCCGAAAGCCGCCCCGGACAGGAAAACGTGACGTCCCAACTCGTTCCAGAACCGTCCGCCCTGAGCGCGGAATTCCGCATACGGGGAAAATCGGTCCAACAAGCCAAGTCGCCATGCAACGACGACCAGGGCAACCGTTCCAACGGCTCGTGCAGCCTTGACGATGCCGGTAGGGCGTACCAAGCCAGCCGTCCAGCGCGACAGCAGAGCCGAACCGCATACGATCGACCAGAACCCCAATGATGGTGAAACACGCCAGGCAACCGAGGAAGTGAAAACGTCCCCGGAAGGGGGACGGTAGGCGGCGGAACCGACGATCGCGACAACCGCCGTGACGATGGATACCCACCAGAGTGCGCGAAGTATCGGTCGGGAGACTCTTCCCGGAACCTTTCCCAACTCTCGCCGACGGGTATATAACGATGCCGATAGCAGGACTAGCGTCAACAAGCAAGTTCCGAGTGCGAGCGGAGATGACCATAAAGGCAGGCTCGTTCCCGCGGCAATGCGATTGGGACGCAATTCGTACATGGGAGCTACGAACGCGATAGCCAGGAAAGCCACAGCCACCCAAGCGTACGCGTTTCCTGCGTCTATTTTCTCGTCACGCGCCGCGTGATTTATTTTAAGAACCCCTGAGCCTCGAGCCAGGTCTTGGCCACGTCCGCGGCCCCCAGGCCTTCAACGGCTATCCTGGCGTTGAGCGTCTGGAGCGTCACCAAGTCGAGCCTCT
>SPCK01000042.1 GCA_004525355.1 Spirochaetales bacterium | reverse complement strand
GGATACAATACTCCTCAAGGACTCGCAGCATCAAGCGCGCCCATGCCAACGCGGGCACTCAGGCACGACTGATCCACGCTGAGCGCGGCCCGATACATCGCGAGGGCTTCTTCAGGCAGCGCTGAGAAGCGAAGCGCATCTCCAGCCCGCGAAAGAGCGAGCGCCTGGCGCGACGGAGAAACCGGCTTGCTGGCGGCAGTACGGAATGCCGCGGCTGCGTCTTTCGGCCTTCCGGCCGAAAGCGCGGCCAATCCCAGCGCGTATGCCGCGGAATAATCATCGCGGTCCACTTCGGCGGCCATCAGGAGTGGAATCGCTTTCTCCGGCTCCCCTTTGAATAGCGCATCCGCAGCCTTCCAGAACCATGAGCGAGGCAGCGTATCATTCATCCCGGCTATGCGAGACCTGAGGCGCAGGTAATCGTCCCAGGCCCCCGTGCTGAACAGCATGGCGAGTGCGGTATCGACAGCTTCGGGCGAATCCGCCCAGTCTGTTACGAGTCTGATTGCCAACACGGGCGCCCTGGCCGGCTCAACCAAAGCGCGCAGGGACGCGTTGCGGCCTGCCTCGCTGGCGTTTTTCTCGGTCAACGATGCAAGGATATGCCGCGCTCCCGTATCGTCATCCGATTCAAGCAACCATCGGGCGTATTCGCGAGCCGCATCCGGTACATCGCCGAAGCGGGCCATCATGGAGTCGTACAGTGCCGCCCTTCCCGGCGGTCCCGCCGATCCATCCCCCTCGGACCGACCTCGTCCTGTCAATGGATCTGCATACTCGGCCGGAGGCTCGGCTATGCCCAACCGGGCGAGGGCAGCCCATGGGCGCCACGAATAATCGGGGTAAAGCTCGATGATGCGCCCATACGTCTGCGCGGCAAGCGCCTGGAAACCGGAAAGGTAGGCGGCGCCCGCCGCCAATTCCATCGACTCCGGTTCGTTATTCTCCATCGAGATCAGTGCAAGCCGGTCAAGTAGCCCGGCATCCCATAGCAATACATTCTGAACCGTCAACCCTCGATCCATAGCCTCTGCCAGGAGTTCGCGAGCCGCCGAAGCGTTTCCGTCCCTGAGGGCAGCCAAGGCTCCGTCATGGAGAAATTCAGGACGACCGGTCGCATCCGCCAGATACGGGACGCCGGCAAGCGGTGGCCAGAGCCCTTCGCCTGCTCTACAGGACGCAACGATCAGCTCGGCATACAGCAAGGGGCGTTCATCGTACCTGAGCCCTGATTCGAGCAAGGATTGCGCGTCCCTGAACCTACCCGCGGAAAGGAACAGGTCGAAGGCCGCCAAGGCCACAGGTTCCGTCGGCGGCACTGCCGAAACCACCGCGTCGGCGACGTCAGCGGCAAAGACCGAGTCCCTACCCGCAGCCCGTTTCAGGAGACGAAGCCTGTCTTCCGTACCGCCGGCAAGATCTGCGGCGGTTATAAATGTACCCAGATTCACGTCCGGCGCTCCGGAATCGATGATGGCGAGGAGGGCTTCGAATGAGGGAGGAGGTTTTCGGCAACTTGCGAGTGAAATGAGGCAGAGGAACGCGACCGCTATGCAGCGATCCGCCTTCAGGTTCCGAGTTCTTTCCATGCGGCATCCAGGACACCGTTGATGAATCGGTAGGAATCCTCGGCGCCGAATTCCTTCGCGATCTCTATGGCCTCGTCTATGGTTATTTGTACGGCGATATCCCGCTGGTAGAGAATCGAATAAACGGCCATGCGGAGAATGGCCAGGTCGACTTTTTTTAGTCTCTCGAAGGTCCAATGCTCGAGATGCTTGCGAATTACGAGATCAATTTCCTCAATTTTTTCAAGGGTTCCGGATACCATCAGTCCGGCGAAGGCCTTCAGCTCATCGTCCGAATTGGCCGACGACTGTTCGGAAAGCCACGAGAACGACAGCAACTCCGACGTTGGCACGCCGGACGCGTCCCAGGCGTAAAGTGCCTGGAACGCAAGAATTCGTGCCTTACGCCTGGATGCCATCAGGGAGTTCCCAGGATCTTCACTGTAGCCTTCGAGCGCAGGTCCGCGAACAACTCGCTGAAGGTCTTGTTCATGAAAGCGTTCTGCTTCTCTTGCGCCAGGAGTTGGGCGATGTAATCCTGTACACTGCCCTGCTGGCCAAGCCGGTACGGGTCCGAAAGCTCGAGCTGTTTCTGCGGGAAATACTCCGCCCTGCGCACGATCCACCAGCCGGCGTCGTTCTCGACTGGAGCCGATACGGTTCCGTCCTTAAGGCCAAATACGGTATCGAAGATCGTCTTTCCGAATTGGGACGCAAACACTTCGGTCCGCTCGAAATACGAATAATCCCTGCTGGCGCCATAGCTTCCATCGGCTGCCTTGAGCCTGAGCGCGTCGAAGTTCTCACCCTTGGACAGTCGCTCGGACAGTCCACGAATACCCTCGGCGGCTTTCGTCCGCTCCGCATCGGTCTTGTCCTTGAACGGATAGTAGATAAAAGCGATCCGCGCTGTGTCCGGACGAATGAGTTTTGATTTGTACAGGTCATACGTCCGGAGAACGTCGTCGCTGGTTACAGGAGGAATGGCTGCGATTTCGGCGGATTTGGTCGCCTGGAGCCATTTCTGGACAAGAATCTGTTTACGATAATATGAACGCAGATCGGCTATGGGTATGCCCTGCCCGGCTAGATAGGCTTCGAACTGCGCATCGGTTACGTTCGTGCCCAGTTGCGACTTTACCCGCGATATATACGCGTTTACTTCCGCATCGCTTGTCTTGATGCCGTCGCGCTCGCACATTTGATAGAAGAGTAGATCGTTTATTACCCCTTCAAGAAAGGCTTTTCGCTCATCGGCTGACAATGTTGACTTTCGTAGCGTTTCTACTTTGAGCACGTCGGCCCTGAAGGCTTTTTCGTATATGATCTCAGTCTTGACCAGCTTTACCGTAGCTATCGGGGTGCCCAGGGTACCAGTCAGGCTCTGCGCGAAAAGCGGCGAGGCAACGGCGACAACCGCGGCCATGACCGCAAACAGCTTCTTCATGCTACACTCCATCCAATGTATTTGGTGACGATCGAGGCACTGCCGGGGTCGTCAAACCCGTAAACAAGCAAAGACCGTTCAGGTTAAATAAAAAAGCCACATACATCAAGTCACGGCAACCCGAGAGGCCACTATCCTGGAAACAAGTGCCTTCAGACCCGGTAATCTCGGTTTGAGGGCGGAGGCTCTCTCGAAAAATGCCATGGCTTGGTCAGGTTGCCCCAGCTTGAGGCTGATCTCGGCGGCCCTCCTGAGAAACTGCGCATCATTCTCGGCCGAACTGCGCAAGAGCAATGCGTCCTCGAGAATTTCGAGCTCATCTTCAGGCGCGACCGAACGACCCAATTCTTCGAGAACCAATCGCCTGAAACGGAGAAGCACGACCTCATAGAAGTAGCCGAAGCCCGATTGGCGTTGCTCCATCCCAATGAGCTTTTTTACTACGCGATAGGCTTCCTGAAAACGGCCGCGGGAGGCGTATTCCTCGGCGATGCAGAATTCCGCATCCATCGCTTCGGGACGTTCGAAGAAACGCTCAAGACGCCCGTCATTGCGATGACGAATCGTCTCATATAGTTCCAGCGCCTCATCTTCCAAGTCGTGCAGCAAGTCGTAGAATACCAGCTTGGCGACGTACTCAGGATTGCCCAAGCGTTCCATCAGCCATGCCCGATAATCGAAAGAGCCGGGAGCATCGGAACGAACGACCCTGAGCCGTCCCCGATCGTATTCGCGCCGCGCCCTGGCATCGGAAAGCACGCGGTACGCTTCAAGAAGAAGCCGCATACCTTCGTCCTCGCCGCCGACGACATCGGGATGGCGGGATTTTGCCTTCGAGCGGAAGGCGCTCTTGATTTCCTTGAGACTCGCCTCGGGGTGAACACCAAGGGCGCTGTACACATCAATCACCGGTCAATCCTCGTCATCGGGCGAAAGGATATCCTCGAAGCCCTCGCACCATCGCTACGATTCGAGGGCGTCGTCCCGGGATATATACTCTGTTACTGTCCGTCCGCAGCGGGAAGCGGACTCTCCTGGGGAATGGTAGCGGTAGGCTCGATGCCTTCAAGGGTTTGTGCCGGAGCCTGGCTCTCGGCGTTCCACCATTCGGTAGTAGCAGCCTGCTGCTCGGTGGTTCGGGCCGCCGCCTCGACATTGCCGATGGAATCGCCACGATTGATCAAGGCAAGGCCGAAAGCGATGACGAAGAAGAGCGCGCCCAATATATACGTGAATTTGACGATTACATTGGACGAACGGGATCCGAAAGCCGCGCTGCCCGCACCCGAGAAGATGCCGCCGAGGCCTCCACCTTCCTGATCCTGGATGACCACCATGAAAATCAGCAACGTGCATACTATAGCGAAAAGAACGAGGAGAACGATACCGAATAAACCCATCTTGATTACTCCGAACGTACAACGTCTAAAATAGCCCCGATTCAGAGGCTTCCGAGCATAGTACCCGAAAAAGCCCGGTCGGCGCAAGACCCGATTGGCCTCCGGGCCTGAACCAATCAGCGAAATTGCGCTATGGGTACAAAGGTTTCGGCCTTGAGCGAGGCTCCTCCCACGAGGGCTCCGTCGATGTTGACCTTGGCCATGAGCTCTACAGCATTGTCCGGCTTGACCGAGCCGCCGTATTGAATTACCAGGGCCTCCGCGATCGCCTTGTCAAACAGCGAACTGACGACCGATCTGATGTAGGCGTGAACCATGTCGGCATCCTCGGGTGTCGCTGTCTTTCCCGTACCGATAGCCCAGACAGGTTCGTAGGCAATGGTCACGGATGCCATTTTCGCGGCGCTTACGCCCTTGAGCCCCTCACGAACCTGGAAGCCCACCACGTCTTCCAGCCTTCCCGCCTCACGTTCGGCCAGGGTCTCACCGACGCAGAGTATCAGTTCAAGGCCGTGATCGAGCGCCAGCAGTACCTTGCGATTGATCAGCTCGTCGGTTTCAAAATAGGAATGGCGCCGTTCGGAATGCCCGAGGATGACGGAGCTGACGCCCAGATCCCTGAGCATGAGCGGGGAAACCTCGCCCGTGTGCGCACCCTGTATATCGGGCCCCATATTCTGGGCGCCCAGGACGATGTTCGAACCTCGAACCGCCTCAGCTACCGCCGCGAGGGCGGTGAAGGCAGGCGCTATCATGACTCGATCCTTGCAATCGGCAAGATCGCGGACAAGGGCCTTGGCAAGAGCTACCGATTCGGCCACCGTCTTGTGCATCTTCCAGTTACCGGCAATGTAATAACGTTTCATGGTAGTTTTCCTTTTATCTGCAGACTTCGATACCGGGCAGCATCTTGCCCTCCAGCAGCTCCAGCGACGCACCGCCGCCGGTGGATACATGGCTCATCCTGTCGGCAAGGTGGAATTTGTTCACCGCGGCAACGGAATCGCCGCCTCCGACCACGGTCATGGCGCCCCTTCCGGTAGCTTCGGCCACCATCATCGCCACCTCTCCGGTGCCCTTGGCAAACGCCTCGAACTCGAACACGCCGACGGGTCCGTTCCACACGATGCTCTTTGCCATGGCGAGCACTTCTCGATACCGGGCCAGGGTCTTGGGACCGACGTCGAGACCCATGAGGCTATCGGGTATATCCTGCCCGTCGACGGCCACCGGCACGGCATCGGCAGCGAAGGAAGCGGCGCACACGTGATCCACCGGTAGTACGATGTCGACGTTCCACGCCTTCGCGGCAGCCAGTACGCGCCGCGCGGTATCCAGCTGGTCGTCCTCGATCAACGATTTGCCGACGGTATGTCCCTGCGCTTTCAGGAAGGTAAATGCCATGCCGCCTCCAATCACGAGGGCGGCGGCGTTCTTGAGAAGACTCTCCAGAACGGCGATCTTGGAACTCACCTTGGCTCCGCCGATGATGGCCACCATGGGCTTGGGCGGGTTGGTGACCATGGGCTGGAGGTAGCGAACCTCCTTGTCCATCAGGAATCCGCCAACCGAGACCGGTGCGAACTTGGCTATGCTGGCGGTCGACGCATGGTCGCGGTGGGCCGTGCCGAATGCGTCGTTGACGAAAACGTCTCCGTATGAGGCCAGTTCCCTGGCCAGCTTGTCGCGAGCGACGGGGTCATCGCTGGTTTCTTCCTTATGAAAACGGGTGTTCTCGAGCATGATGACGGAGCCAACCGGCTGCGCTTCGATGAAGGATTTCTTGCCAAAGCAGCCGTCCTCCCCCGCGAACACGACCGGGCACCCAAGCTTTGAAGCCAGGTACGCCGCGACCGGTCGCATCCGGTGCTTGCCCGCGATATAAGCGACTTCGTCCCAGGCCTTGCCGGCCTTTTCCGCCTTTTCCTTGGCCTTCTTGGCGTCCTTGACGGGATCCCCAAGGTGGCTCATCAGCACGAGGCTGGCGGCGCCTTGCTTGAGTATGTAATCGATGGTCGGGATGGCGGCCACGATACGGGTATCGTCCTGCACGACGCCGTCTTTCATGGGCACGTTGAAATCAACGCGCATGACCACCCGTTTGCCCTTGAGATCGACGTCCTTGACCGTCCTGATCATGTTTGCCTCCGTATGGTTTGGTCGCGATTGCGTACGCAAGGAAAAAGGCCGCCCGAGACATGACCCGGACAGCCTTCGGTTTCATCGATCCTGGATCGTCCTATTTCCTGGCGCCGGTCATGTGCAGAAGCATGTCGACGACGCGGTTGGAATAGCCCCACTCGTTATCGTACCATGAAACGATCTTGAAGAATCGTTTCTCGCCAGGCAGGTTGTTCTGCACCGTGGCGAGGCTGTCGTAGATCGACGAACGCGCGTCGTGGATGAAGTCAGTGGAGACCACTTCTTCATTGCCATAGCCAAGAATGCCTTCGAGATAGCTCTCGCTTGCCTTCTTCAGTAGTCCGTCGATTTCCTCTATCGAGGTATCGCGTACGGTGCGGATGGTGAGGTCCACGACGGAAACGTCCGCGGTGGGCACGCGGAACGCCATTCCGGTCAGTTTGCCCTTGGTCGAGGGGAGCACCTCACCGACGGCCTTTGCTGCGCCGGTTGTTGACGGGATAATGTTCAGGCTCGCCGCTCGGCCGCCGCGCCAATCCTTCTTGGAGACGCCGTCGACGGTCTTCTGGGTTGCAGTATAGCTGTGAATGGTGGTCATGAGGCCGGTCTCGATCCCGACGCCTTCCTTGAGCAGGACATGGACGACCGGCGCCAGGCAGTTGGTGGTGCAGGAAGCGTTGGACACGACGTGGTGCTTCCCCGCATCGTACTCGTTCTCGTTGACGCCAATGACGAAGGTCTTGATCGGCTTCTCAGCGCTCTTGCTCTTGGCGGGAGCCGACAGGATGACTTTCCTGGCGCCGGCCTCGAGGTGGCCATAGGCCTTCTCATCAGTGAACAGGCCGGTCGACTCGATGACGTATTCGACGCCGAGTTTGGCCCAGGGGAGGTTCTTGAGCTCCTTCTCCGCCATGACGCAAAGGATATCGTGCCCGTTGACAACCAGGATGTCATCCTCGGAAGCCGAAGGATCGCTCTTTTTCGAGCCGATCACCGCCTTCATGCGCCCGTGGACGGAATCGTATTTCAGTTGGTAGGCAAAGTATTTGGCGTCGGTGGAAATATCGACGACGGCGACCACATCGACCTTGTCCTTGCCCAGCAAGTCTCGCTCTACGAGAGACTGGAACACGAGTCTGCCGATGCGGCCGAAGCCGTTTATTGCTACCTTCATTTAATCCTCCTGAGACACGAGAGTGGAGATGGGGTCATGACCGTATCGGAACTCGCTCCGCGGGATCATTCCCGGGCCCTGACATTATTTTAGTATTTGAATTATAACGGCAAACAGAATCACTCGTCAATCAAAGTCGTGAAAAAACACCCCGAACCGAATGGGAGCATCTAAATGCCTCAACAAGCATCCGCGTACTACCGATACTGAAATCGTCGGACACATCCATAGTTCCCCTCCCAGTTTGCTATGGTGTTTTCGGCAGCCTGTCAGGGCGGGCCGGTCTTCGGACCGGCCTTTTTTTTTCCTGCAAAGACCTCATCATGTCACTGCAGGATACATCCGCTCGCTTGACCTACCCGGAGTCTTTCGCGTACCCTCCTGTGCGTATGGCCCGTCGTAAACCCGCATATTCCGTGCTGAAAGCCCTCGCCATTCTCGCCATCCTGTCCGCGCTTGGCATCGGCGTCGCATTCGGCGTCGCCGTCGCCTCCACCAGGAACCTCATTTCAGTCGAAAATTTCAGCCAGTTCGACCCGGAGATTCCCTCGAAGATACTGGACATCAACGGCCGGACCATCACTGAATTCTCCGCCGAGATCAAACGAGAAATTGTATCGATCAAGGAACTGCCACAGAACCTGATAGATGCATTGATAACCAGGGAAGACCGGAATTTCTGGACCCATCACGGCTTTACGCTCAATGGGTACCTGCGCGCGCTGATTGGCATCGTCACCGGCAAGAAACTCGGCGGCGGATCCACTATAACGCTTCAGCTCGCCGGTACGTTGTACGCGGACAGACGGGATATCAGCTTCCGGCGCAAGGCGGTCGAGCTGTGGTATGCCATACAACTGGAGCGCCGGTTCTCGAAACAGGAAATCCTGGAGATGTATCTCAACAGGATGATCATGGGTCCCGGTACGTACGGTGTCGAAGCTTCGAGCCAATTCTTCTTCGGCCACTCCGCCCGGGACCTTTCCCTCGCGGAGTCGGCTGTCCTCGTTGTTCAACTGTCCGCCCCGACCTATTACAACCCGTTGCGCAACCCTAACGTCGCCCGCGAGCGCTCGAAATCGGTATTGGATGACATGGTGGCCCTCGGTTATGCCACCCGCGAGGAAGCGGACGCATCCTTCAACCAGTACTGGGACAATTTCGACTATACCCGCGTGGCCTCGGCGCCGTTCAATACGCGCGAGGACAAGGCTCCCTGGTTCAGCGAATACGTACGCCGCCAGCTTGAAACGATGCTTTACGGTTCAACCGACCTGTATCGCGACGGGCTGACGATACATACGACGCTGAACCTCGACTACCAGGCGGTCGCGGACAAGTACATGGCTCGCTACCTTGACCAAGTGAACAAGGATTACGTGTCATCCAGTTCCCAGCGACTGCGCGAGGCCGAACGCATCTACGCCCCAATGTCCGAACTGCTGGGCCTGGCCTTCAACCTTGAAGGAATATTCTTCCAGGAATCCAAGGTCGAGACGCTGGCCATGGACTATTACCGCAAACAGGTCAACCCGACCGTCGACACGATGGCGCTCTTGTTCGGCCTCGACTCGCTCAAGATCGCCACGAATACCAGTTACGGCGCGCAGAAGACCGTCATGGCCAAGAATACCGTCGAGGGAGCGCTGATCACCCTGGACAACGAGAAGGGCTATATTCTGGCGATGGTGGGCGGTTCCAAGTTCGAGCAGTCCAACCAGCTCATCCGCGCCACGCAGTCGAGGCTGATGCCCGGATCGTCGTTCAAACCGCTCTACTACTCGGCAGCCATCGATTCGCGCATTTTCACGGAAGGCACGCTGATCTATGACGCGCCGGTCGTGTTCTACAACGAGGACGGCACACCGTATATCCCGCTCAATTTCAAGGGCGAATGGAAGGGCCAGGTGCTTACCTGGTACGCTCTGGCGCATTCCATGAACGTGCCAGCCGTCAAGGTCCTTGACGCGATCGGCTTCGATGCGGCCATCAATCGGGCGGCTGCGTTGCTGGACATCACCGATCCTCAGGAAATCAGGCTTATCTTCCCTCGCTACTACCCTCTCGCGCTCGGCGTCATCGGCGTATCACCGCTGCGTATGGCGCGAGCCTTCTCCATATTCGCCAACCAGGGTCGCGAGATCACCCCCATGGCGATTCG
Source organism: Spirochaetales bacterium (assembly GCA_004525355.1). Classification (GTDB taxonomy): domain Bacteria; phylum Spirochaetota; class Spirochaetia; order Treponematales; family UBA12059; genus UBA5200. The sequence continues at coordinate 712 of SPCK01000042.1, read as the reverse complement.
CTCAATCGAGGATCGCACCGGCAGGGTCATCCTCGAACCCGAAAAGGAATTGCGGGCGCAGCAGAAGAAAAAGGGGTCGGCCATCCAGATCGTTTCCCCGCAGAATGCCTATATCATGACCGATATGCTCAAGCGCGTGGTGGCCGAGGGCACGCTGCGCTACCAGACGGACCAGGGCTCGGTCTTCTCTTACAAGGATCCCAACGGCAAGCGCTTTACCATCCCGGCAGCCGGAAAGACGGGCACCACCGATAACTGGGCCGACGCATGGACCGTCGGGTTTACTCCCTACATGACCACGGCCATCTGGTTCGGCTTCGACCAGCCGGGCAATTCATTGGGCGTCAACCAGACGGGAGCCACGATTGCGGGATACGCATGGGCAAATTATATGTCCGAGGTCCATCGGGGTCTGGCCTACAAGGATTTCGTGCGGCCGCAAGCCGGCTTGATAGATGTAACCGTCGATGCGGTCTCGGGCCTGCTGCCCACGGAGTACTGCGACGAGGGGACTGTCACCCTTACCTACCTCGAAGGCACACAGCCCAAGAAATACTGCGACCTGCATCAGCAGAAGACCGCGCACGCGCAGGAAACCATACGCGCCCTCTCCTCCCAGGGTGAGGTGCTTGGAGGCGGACGCGTCGAGTCGACGCTCAACCTGGACGTGCCCGACCTTGATGCCCTGCTGCGAAGCCTGCAGAACTCCATG
>SPCK01000219.1 GCA_004525355.1 Spirochaetales bacterium | reverse complement strand
GGCTCGCCTGCGGCGACGCGGCGGCCCGCCTCGGTGGGATCGATGTTCCGGCAGCGGCGGTCGTAGCCGAACCCCGATCCACCCTCGTTATGATCCTCGTCATCGGCGGACTTTTCAGCCGGCTCCGCCTGCCGCCTGTCGGAACAGAAGCAATAGTACGCCTTGCCCATGTCGATCAGCTGCCCGGCGTGTTTCCGGTACAGGTCGAATCGCTCTGACTGGATGTACGGTCCGGCCGGTCCACCGACGTCCGGCCCCTCGTCCCAGTAGAATCCGAGCCACTTGAAAGTGTCATACATGTTCTTGACGTAGGAGTCCAAGGATCGCGTTCGATCGGTGTCTTCAAGACGGAGGATGAAAGAACCGCCCATTGACCGGGCAAACAGGTAGTTGAACAGGGCCGTGCGCACGCTGCCGATATGTTGAAGCCCTGTCGGCGAGGGAGCGTAGCGTACTCGAACGTCCATGATTGTCTCCTTGATTGAAGCTGCCCGGCAAGTATACCGGTACGGGGCCCCTTCCATCAAGCGAGACGACGATTCCGTATCGTATTCAGAAAGACATGCCGCCCACAGCAGCCCGCACGAGGCTCGTGACGATCAGGACGATCAAGGCCAGCGCACCGATCGCGGCCGACGAGCCGAGGGTCTTCACGGAAAACCGGTCGTGCAGGCCCGGGGCAGCGATGTCGGCGAAAATGGCGGCCATCACCGCGACGATGGCCAGGCTGGAAGCGTAGGAGGCGCCCCGGAGCGCGACGAACAGCGCCGGATCGGAAAAGCCGTGCCAGTCGGCGAAGATGTAGGAGAACAGTGCGAAAACCGAGAACAGGGCGGCGGCCCAGGAGAGACGGACGAAGGTGGCCCTGATCGACCTGACCATATCGCCGCGCACGCCTACTGCTCCAGCGCGGCGGTTCCGTGATCGGCACCGTTCCGCTTGCCGCCCTTGACCGATGGCCGGGCTTTCTTCGGCGAGGCTCGCTTGGCCCCGGGCGCCAATACCGCGAGCGCTTCGGTTACGGTCGACGCGAAACTGAACTCTATATCCCGGGACACCTCAGGAGGAATGTCATCCAGGTCCTTGCGGTTCGCTTCCGGAAGGAGCAACTTGAATATCTTGTTGCGGTGCGCGGCCAGGACCTTTTCCTTGACCCCGCCTATGGCGAGCAGGCGGCCGGTCAAGGTAATCTCGCCCGTCATGGCCCAACCCGGCTCGAGGGGCTTGCCCGTCAACGCGGACAGTATGGCGGCAGCCAGCGTGATGCCCGCGGACGGACCGTCCTTGGGTATGGCTCCCTCGGGAACGTGCACGTGGAGCGTGCGGCCGGCGAAATCCTTTGGACCGAGGCCGAACGCGTCTCCCCGTGCCCGGAGGTACGTAACGGCAGCACGCGCGCTTTCCTTCATCACCTCGCCGAGGTTGCCCGTCAGGATAAGCTCGCCCTCCCCGATAAATGTGGAAGCCTCCACGGGCAGGACGGTTCCGCCCAGCTCCGTCCACGCCAGGCCGCATGCCAGGCCGGGTCCGGGCTCGGAAAATACCAGGTCCGATTCATGCCTTCGCTTGCCCAGGAGCTTGCGCGTTGAATCCGCCCTGATGACGCGCTTGAACGTGGCGACACCATCGGGCGTATCGGCGCAACCCGCCTCGACCGCCGCTTCCGCGGTCTTGCGTATGACGTGGGCAATTTCACGTTCAAGTGAACGTACGCCCGATTCCATGGTGTAATGCCTGATGATCTCCAGGATCGCGTCGTCGCGGATCTTGACGCCGGAACTTGCGAGGCCGTTCTCTATCATCTGCCGCGGCAGTATAAAGTTTTTGGCTATCTCGAGCTTCTCGTACTCGCTGTAGCCAGGCATCTCGATGGTTTCCATGCGGTCCAGAAGCGGATATGGGATGGAGTGCAGACTGTTGGCGGTAGTCACGAAAACCACCGAAGAGAGGTCGTAGGCCACCTCGAGGTAGTGGTCCACGAAGGCGACGTTCTGCTCCGGGTCCAGCACCTCGAGTAGGGCGCTCGCCGGATCGCCGCGAAAGTCGCTGGACATCTTGTCTATCTCGTCCAGGAGAAATACCGGATTTGACGAGCCAGCCTTGCGCATGCTCTGGAGGATCTTGCCGGGCAGGGCGCCGACGTAGGTCTTGCGGTGGCCGCGAATCTCGGCCTCGTCGCGCACGCCGCCGAGGCTCACCCGTACGAAATCCCTGTCCAGGGCACGGGCGATCGATCGACCCAGGCTGGTCTTTCCGGTACCAGGCGGCCCTACCAGGCAGAGGATGGGACCCTTTATCCGTTCATTCAGGCGGCGCACGGCGATGAACTCAAGGATCCGTTCCTTGGCTTTTTTCATGCCGTAGTGATCCTCGTCCAGGATGGCACGGGCCGCCGACAGGCTTTTGGCTTCAGTCTTCCGGGGAGTCCAGGGCAGGTCGGCCAGCCACTCGATGTATCCTCTTATCACGCCCGCTTCCGGCGAGAGGGTCTGAAGCTTGGCCAGCTTGGCAAGTTCGCGCCGCGCTTTCTCCATCACCTCGGCTGGAGGTTCCCTGTCTGCTATGCGTTTCTCGAGCTCCGCGTTCTCGCTCTGCTCGCCGTCCTTGCCCAGTTCTTTGTTGATCTCCTTAAGCTGTTCCTGAAGGAAGTATTCCTTCTGCGATCGCTCCATGCGAGAACGGACCTTCTGCGAGATGCGCTTTTGCATGGAGAGCAACTCGGTTTCCTGGGCCAGCGCGGTCGCCGTAGCCTCCAGGCGCTTCAATCCATCCGTCATCGACAGAAGTTCCTGCTTTTTCTCCACCTTGAGGCCCACCGCGTTGCCAACCATGTCGCACAGGCGCCCGGTGGATTCCGAACGCTGTATAGCCTGCACCGTTTCCGCCGGTATCTTCTTCACCAGATCGGCGTATACCAGGAAATCCTTGCGAATGACCTGTATCATCGCCGCGCGTTCGCCGTCACCCTCGCCTGGCAGGTCGTCTTCCTCGAGCGGCTCGACAACGGCCCCCAGGTAATCCTTGCGGAACACCGTACGCTTGAGCCGGGCACGTCGCAGGCCCTCTACCAGAAGGCGCACCGACCCATCGGCGAGACGTACGGCCTGTACGACGTGTGCTATGGTTCCTATCTCGTTGACATCGATGTTGTTGTCGCCATCGGCCGGTATATTCTTGAGCAGCGAAACGAATACGCGCTTGTCGGCCTTGAGCGCCACGTCGGCGGCGGTCGAACAAAAGCGCGTGCCGGCGAGCACCGGCGAGAGAGCATTCGGAAAGACTACCGTCTCCCGAACATAGATGAGCGGGAGTTCCATGGCGTCCCCGCGGGGACGCAGGGAATCCAGTATGCTCATGCGCTCTTCTTGAGTTCCTCGATGGCGGGAGCCCTACCCTCGATGACGGTATCGCGCGTCACGACCACCTTGCTGCCGTCCGTGTTCCCGGGAATGTCGAACATGATGTCCATGAGAAGCTTCTCCACGATGGAGCGCAATCCACGGGCACCGGTATTGCGCGTGATTGCCTGCTCTGCTATGGCTTCTATGGCGTCGTCTTCGAATACGAGCTCGGCTCCGTCCAGCTTGAAGCTCTCCTGGTACTGCTTGAGGATCGAATTCCTGGGCTCGGAAACGATGCGCTTGAGGTCGTCAACCGTAAGGTCCTCGAGGCCCACCTGGATGGGCAGCCGTCCGATGAACTCCGGGATCATGCCGAACTTGACCAAGTCGTCGGGATGCAGGCTGGAGTACAGCTCGCGCAGGTTCATCTGTCCACGGGGCCTGACGTCGGCGCCGAAACCGAGCGGCGTCTTGGCCACCCGGGCTTCAATGGTCTTTTCCAGGCCTACGAAAGCGCCGCCGCAGATGAACAGTATGTTGGTCGTATCGATGCGGAGGTATTCCTGCTGGGGATGCTTCCTGCCGCCTCCGGGAGGGACGTTGGCCACAGTGCCTTCGATGATCTTGAGCAGAGCCTGTTGCACGCCCTCGCCTGATACGTCCCGGGTGATGGACACGTTCTGTGTCTTGCGGGCGATCTTGTCGATCTCATCGATGTAGATGATGCCCTTCTCGGCGGCGGAGACGTTGCCGCCTGCCGACTGTATCAGCTTCAGCAGGATATTCTCCACGTCCTCGCCCACATAACCGGCCTCGGTCAACGTAGTGGCGTCGGCGATGGCGAAGGGCACGTTAAGCTTTTTGGCCAGCGTACGGGCCAACAGGGTCTTGCCGGTCCCGGTCGGGCCAATCAGAAGGACGTTGGCCTTTTCCAGCTCGACGCCGCTGGTCACGTTCTTGGCGTTGACGATGCGTTTGTAATGATTGTAAACGGCCACTGACAGCACGCGCTTGGAGTATTCCTGGCCGATCACGAATTGGTCGAGGTATTCTTTGATCTCGCGCGGCTTGGGAACATCGACCGAAAAATCGCCGACGGCAGCCTGTTCGTCCTCGCCCAGGATGCGATTGCATACCTG
>SPCK01000413.1 GCA_004525355.1 Spirochaetales bacterium | reverse complement strand
TGTCAACGGCGGAGCAAAATTAGCCCACCCGGGCGGAGCAAAACTAGTCCACTTGATGTGATGCGGTACGCGGTGTTGCGGGTTGTCCCGGTAGTCCATAGGAGGGACCCGCGCTGCTTCGTGTAGCGCTTTAGCGCCTGCGCGAAGCGAAGCAGCGTGGGAGGTCCCTGTGGACCCACCGGGTCAACCATGGCGCCGGCGGTTAAGCAGGCGGTTTTGGGGATTTTCGCTGTTTTCGGCTTTGGTTGAGGCGATAGCTGTCGCCGTTCATTTCCAGGATATGGACATGGTGGGTCAGGCGATCCAGCAAGGCCCCGGTCAGGCGTTCGGAGCCGAACACCTCCGTCCACTCATCGAACGGCAGGTTGGAGGTCACCAGTGTGGAGCCGCGCTCGTAACGTTGGCTGAACACCTCGAACAAAAGTTCGGCGCCGGTCTTCGAGAGCGGCACGAAGCCAAGCTCATCGATGATCAGAAGGTGATACTTCGCCAGTTGGTTCTGCAGGCGCAGCAGGCGTTTTTCATCCCTGGCCTCCATCAGTTCGTGGACCAGGGCGGCGGCCGTTATGAACCCTACCGATAATCCCTTCTGGCAGGCTGCCAGACCGAGGCCGAGGGCGACATGGGTTTTGCCTGTGCCGCTGTTGCCGAGCGCGATGACGTTCTCGCGGCGCTCGACGTATTCACAGCGCGCCAGTTCCAGGACCAGCATCTTGTTGAGCGAGGCGATGGCCTTGAAGTCGAAGCTGTCGAGGCTTTTTACGGCGGGGAACCTGGCCTGCCTGATCCGCCGCTCGACCATGCGGCGCTCACGGTCGATCAGTTCCAGTTCCGTGAGGCGGACGAGATAGCGCACATGGTCGACACCCTCGGCGGCGCACTGGCGGGCCAGCTTGTCGTACTCGCGCAGGAAGGTGGGCAACTTCAGGGTCTTGAGGTGATGGGCCAGCAACACTTGCGGCGTATCGGTCATGACGCGCCTCCGCCCAACAAGCTCATATAACTGGCGGCGGCCGTGGTCGCCACGTTGGCCCGTGGCAGATAGGGATAGACATCCAGGTCGAGCCGGGGTGGGCGCCGTTCGACCCGACACAGCACCAGGTGCTTGACGGCGTCGTAGCCGATCGCGCCCAGGCGCAAGGCGTCCTTCACCGCACCGTGAAGCGCCTCGAGATCGAAGGTCTCCAGAAGCCGCAGGACCTGCACGTATTCCCGCTTGCCAGCCTTGTCCATGCGCGCCTCCAGGAGACGGCGCAGGGTTAGGAAGGCATCGGGTAGTTCCCAGCCAGCCAGAGGAGCTGCCTGGTCCAGGGCACCGATCTTCTTCTCCAGCAAAGGCAGGTAGTGGATCGGATCGAAGACCATATCCTCCCGGTCGTAGGAACGGGGGTGTCGGGCAATGATCTCGGCGCCGCAACCGATGACCACCTCATGGACATAGCCTCGAACCCAGACTTCCTGGTGGCCGTAGGCGACGGGCACCGAGTAGTCGTTGCGCCGGTAGCGCACCAGGGACAGGGAGTTGACCCGCGTGCTCTGCTTGTCGCAGGCATCGAACGGCGCCGGCAGTGGCGACATCAACGCTTCGCGGTCACGCACAAACCGTTCGCCGATGGTCTCGCGGTGTCCGCGCAGGACGTCGCCTTGCCGTTTGCGGCATTGTTCCTCCAGGTCGACATTGAAGGCTTCCCAGCTCGCAAACCGGGGACGCGGCGTCATGAAGTTCCGCCGGGCATAGCCGACCACCCCCTCAACGTTGCCTTTATCGTTGCCCTTGCCGGGACGGCCATATCGGTCCTCGAACAGGTAATGCGATTGAAGCCCGCTGAACGCCCGCGTTCGTTGCCGTGTGCCGTCCGGCAGGATGCGCGACACCAGGCACTTGTCGTTGTCGTAGAGAATCGATCGGGGAACGCCGCCGAAGAAGGCAAAGGCCCTGTTGTGCCCGTCCAGCCAGGCCTCCGTCGTCGCCGCCGGATAGGCCGCAACGAAGCAGGCGTCGCTGTGGGGAAGGGTCATAACAAAAAAATGCGCCCGATGCTCGACGCCGGAGATGATCGCATCCGCCTCGCCAAAGTCCGCTTGACCATGACCCGGAGGATGTGCCAGCGGCACGAACATCTCCCGCAGACGACGGCGCCGTTCGCGAACGTAATCCTTCACGATCGTCTGCTTACCCGTGAAGCCATGTTCGTCGCGAAGGCGCTCGAAGATCCGCTTCGCCGTGTGGCGCTGCTTGCGGTGAACCGTTCGGTCCCCTTCCAGAATACGGTCGATGATATCCGTGAAGGGAGCCAGCTTCGGGCGCTTCGGCGGCTGGCGTCGGCGGTAGCCAGGCGGTTCCGAATGCCGCAGCATCTTCTTCACCGTCTCGCGCGCAACGCCAAACCGACTTGCCGCCTCTCGCTGGCTCAGCCCATCAACATGGCAGGCCAGCCGAACGCGTAGATAAAGCTCCACGGTGTACATCCTCCCACCTTCCATCCCCAAATGGATCGAAGGCTACAGGTGGCAGAGTTTTGCTCCGCCTGCGGCCGGGATATCCCGCCGCTTCCGTGGACTAATTTGTCACCGCCGTTTTCA
>SPCK01000003.1 GCA_004525355.1 Spirochaetales bacterium | reverse complement strand
GTGCTCTGCGGAGTACGCTTCATGGCGGAGAGCGCGGCCATCCTGGCCAGTCCCGGGCAGACCGTCATGATACCGGACACGGACGCTGGCTGTCCGATGGCCGACATGATAAGCGCGGTCGATGCCCGGGCAGCCCTCGCGGCGCTGGACGGGATACTGGCCGCTCCCGCCGTCCCGGTTACCTACATGAACTCATACGCCGACATGAAGGCCCTGACCGGGGAACGCGGCGGCGCCGTCTGCACTTCCGGCAACGCCGTAAAAGTAATGCGCCACTTCCTGGACGCCGGGAGGCCGGTCTTCTTCAGCCCCGATTGCAACCTGGGCATCAATTGCTCGCGCGCCCTGGGCGTGGCGCATGACCGGATATTCAGGATAGGCAGGAACGGTTCGATCAAGGGGCCGGGCGACCCGTCGCGGGGCTTGATTTTCCTCTGGGACGGGTATTGTCACGTTCATACACGTTTTACGCCTGGAGACGTCGCTGCGGCCAGAACGCGGGTACCGGGAATTACGGTCATCGTCCATCCCGAGTGTGACTGCGCCGTCGTGGAAGCGGCGGACCTGTCCGGATCGACCGAAGGCATCTACGAAGCGGTTCGGGAAGGCGGCCCCGGTTCGGCCTGGGCCATCGGCACCGAGGCAAATTTCGTGACCAGGCTGGCAAGCGAGTTCCCCGACCGAGGCATTACGCCGCTACGAACGTCGTTCTGCATGAACATGGCGAAGACGGACCTGGGCACACTCGAGGCGTCCATTTCATCGATAACCAGGCATGAAACCGGCGGTTCCTTCCTGTTGCACGAGATTCGAGTACCCCCGGCGGAACGTCGCGACGCGGCTACGTCACTCCGCCTGATGATGGACATAACGGAGGGCCGGGTATGAGAGAGGCACGGGACGTCCTAATCCTGGGCACCGGCATCGCGGGCTTGAGCGCGGCTATCGTTTGCAGGGAGGCCGGTCTCGATGTGTTGGCGCTGAGCAAGGCGGACTCCCCGGACGAGACGAATACGCGCTACGCGCAAGGAGGAATCATCGCCCGGAAGGAGGGCGACGACGCGTCGGCCCTGGAGGCGGACATCCAGCTCGCCGGATGCTTCTACGGCAAGACGGAGGCGATCCGCCGCCTGGCCGAAGAGGGACCCGGCCTGGTATTCGATTTCCTCATGGACAAGGTGGGGGTCACTTTCAGCAGGGACAAATCCGGCGGTCTGGACTATACCGGCGAGGCGGCCCATTCCGAGAGGCGGATACTCCACTATGAAGACCGTAGCGGCGAGGCCATCCAGAAAGCCTTGAGCGCCTACGCGCTCCGTATCGGCGTGGAGATCCGACCAGCCACGACGGCTATCGACCTGATAACAAACAACCACCACTCGACCGATTGCCAGGAGCTGTACCAAGAACGGGAAGTATTCGGGTGCTTCGCCCTGGACAATGCATCCAGGCGTGTGGACACGATCCTGGCCCGGTGCGTCGTTCTGGCCACGGGGGGGCTCGGGAATATCTACCAGTACACGACCAACCCGCCCGAGGCCACGGGCGACGGGATAGCCATGGCGCACAGGGCGGGGGCCGACGTCATCAACGCAGAGTTCGTGCAGTTCCATCCCACCACGCTCTACCACAAGGATATACGCCGATTCCTCATATCAGAGTCGCTACGGGGTGAGGGCGCCAGGCTCATGAACGCCAGTGGCGAATTCTTCATGGATCGCTACTCGGAGCTCGGCGAGCTTGCACCGAGGGACGTAGTGACGAGAGCGATAATCGAGGAGATGGCCAGGCAGGGAACGAGCTATGTACTCCTGGACCTGGCAAACTACTATCATGGCGAACAGCCGATACGGGAACGCTTCCGCGGAATATGGTCCACCTGCATGGAAGGCGGCCTGGATATCTCCCGGGATCCCATTCCGGTGACGCCCGCGGCCCATTACTTCTGCGGAGGCGTCAAGGTCGACGAAGACGGAAGGTCGTCCATCGGGCGGCTGTACGCCGTTGGCGAAATATCCTGCACGGGCGTCCACGGCGCGAACCGCCTTGCCTCGACGTCCCTCCTGGAGGGGCTTCTCTGGGGCCTACGCGCCGCCGCGAGAATCGTCAGGGATACCGTACCAATACGATCGGAGCGACTAGACGCGGTTCCCGACTGGAAGTACCCAGTGGCCGCCGAAACCGTCGAACTGGCCCTCGTCTACCAAGACTGGAACCAGATCAAGATGACCATGTGGAACCACGCCGGCATAGTCCGAACCCGCAAGGGACTTGAGCGGGCCGACGCGGACCTGAGTTACCACGCCCATCGCATCCGGAAGTTCTACAAGGACGCGAATCTCTGCCGGGATCTGATCGAATTGCGGAACGGCCTCGACGTCGCGCAGCTGGTCGTAGGGGCCGCCCTGCACAACGAGCATTCCATAGGCTGCCATTATCGCACCGACTGAACGTCGCCGCCAATCACGCCGGCTGGCGACATTTTTCTCCACCGGGGCTTGAATACTGCGGAGAGTCGATATATAGTATACATGAATACTTGCTCATATATTCATACAACGAGGTGACCATGAAACCGGTTGCAGTTCTTGAGACGTGCTCATGCCAGACCGTGCACCCGGACGCGGTCGCCGCCGCCAAAGTCGCGGAAATGCCAACGGCCAGGCTGCTTGGCGTATCTGACTTGTTCAAGGTCCTCGGGGATCCCACCCGCCTGCGGATACTGAACGCGTTGGCCTTCGGGGACGAGCTGTGCGTGTGCGACCTCTCCGCCGCACTGGACATGACGCAGTCTGCCATGAGCCATCAGCTGGCCGTGCTCAGGCGTGCGAGGCTTGTCAAACCACGCAAGGACGGCAAGGTGGTATTCTATTCCCTGGACGACGAGCACGTCCGTTACCTGCTAGCGCTCGCCTCCGAGCACGCCGCGGAAGGAAAGGCATAAAAACCGTGGAAGTGATCAACGGCACATACGAAACCGATGGCTCCTGCTGCTCCTCCTGCGCCGCCCATGAACGGGTGCGCGCCGACGCTTTCAAGGGTGTGCAGAAGCCGGCCAGCCTCACCCGCGCTCAAAAAACGGAACTCTGGCGTCTTGCCGCGGCCCTGCTCCTGGGAGTCGCGGGATTTTTCCTGTGGGAGAAGGCGGTCGGCTTGGCGGGTCGCTCCGTCGCGGCCGTAATCCTGGGAACGGCATATCTCCTGGCCGGCTACGATGTTCTCCTGGGCGCCGCCAGGAATATCCTCAAGGGCAGGGTATTCGATGAGTTGTTCCTCATGTCCATCGCTTCCCTCGGCGCCTTCGCCATCGGCGCGATGGAAGAAGCCGTTGGCGTCATGATTTTCTACAAGATCGGCGAGTTTCTGCAGGAACGCGCTGCCGACAACAGCAGGCGATCCATAAAAACCCTCCTGGCGCTGCGCCCCGACACTGCCCGGGTATTCCGTGACGGGCAGTGGGTGGAGCTTCCGGCCGGTGAAGTAGTTCCGGGGGACAGCCTCCTCGTACGTCCCGGAGAGCGCGTTCCCGTCGACGGCACGGTGACCGAGGGCGCTGGATCGTTTGACACTTCATCAATGACGGGAGAAAGCCTGCCGCGTCCGGCGCTTCCGGGAGACGAAGCCCTGGCGGGCTTTATTTCCCGTGACGGTGCCTTGAGCATACGGGCGGAAAAACCCGCCTCCGATTCGGCAGCTGCCCGCATCATCGAACTCGTTGAGAATGCATCCAAGTCAAAGGCGCGGACCGAACTGTTCATCAGCCGCTTCGCCGCCTGGTATACACCCGCGGTAGTTGGCGCGGCGCTTCTGATAGCGCTCATTCCGCCGTTGTTCGTCCCGGGCCAGGTTTTCTCCGACTGGATCTACCGCGCGCTGGTACTACTCGTAATCTCCTGCCCCTGCGCCTTCGTGATCAGCGTCCCCCTGGGCTATTTCGGGGGGCTGGGCGGTGCGGCCAGGCGCGGCATCCTGATCAAGGGAGCGTCCGTGCTGGACGCGCTTGCTGACGTGGGCACGGTTGTATTCGACAAGACGGGAACGCTGACGGACGGCAAGTTCGCCGTGGCCGAACTGAGGCCTGAAAACGGATTCGACGAAGTCGGGCTCCTGCGCCACGCGGCGGCGGCGGGTACGCACTCGAATCACCCTCTGGCCCGCGCGATACGCGCCGCGTGGGACGCTACGGGAAGTCCCAGGCCGGGTTGCGACGAAGGCAGCTATGCCGAGATCCCCGGCCACGGCACCATGGCGCGAACCGGCGGTACCGAGGTCCTGGCCGGCGGCGACAAGCTCCTGCACCTCAGAGAAATCCCGCATCGATGCATGGACGGGCCGGATACGGTCATACACGTCGCGGTGGCGGGACGCTACGCTGGCCGGATCGAACTCGGTGACAGATTGAAAAAGGACGCCGCAAAGGCCATGGACGAACTGAGGAACCTGGGTATCCACCGGGTGGCCATGCTCACCGGTGACGGCGAGTTTCCCGCGAGGAAGGCCGCCGCCGCGGCAGGAGTCGACGAAGTACACCACGGCCTCCTGCCCGAAGGCAAACTGCAGCGGCTGGAAGCTATCCTAAACCAGGAACGTGGCAAGGGTTCGGTATTGTTCGTGGGCGACGGGATGAACGACGCGCCGGTGCTGGCACGGGCGGACGCGGGCATCGCCATGGGCGGCGCGGGTTCGGACGCGGCCGTGGAAAGCGCTGACGTCGTGCTGATGACCGACGAACCTTCACGCGTGGCGGAGGCCATCTCCCGAGCCAAGAAAACGAGGCGCATCGTGGTTCAGAACATCGCCTTCGCGCTGGGGGTCAAGCTGGTCGTATTGTCACTCGGCGCCTTTGGCCTGGCCGCCATGTGGGAGGCTGTCATCGCGGACGTGGGCGTTGCGCTCCTGGCTGTGCTGAACGCGACTCGGGCACTCAAGTGAGTGCTACCTTCGGTCTAGCCGCCATGCAAGCGAGACAACCCCGTAAATCAGAGACCAGCTCGAACCAGACGCCTCTATCATTCCATCGCTAGCGCGGGATTCTCCAGCATTGAACGCAAAGTAGCCATAAATCGGGCAGCGCAGGCGCCATCGATGACTCGGTGGTCGGCGGTAATGCTGTACTCGATCACCTTGTGGACTTCGAAACTGCCATTAATGCCGACAATTTTGTCGTTGACGCTACCCACAGCAAGGATTGCCGCTTGTGGCGGATTGACGATAGCGCAGAAACGCTTGATCCCAAACATACCCAAGTTGGAAAGCGTAATTGTCCCACCTTCGTGATCTTGCGCCTCCAGCGACTTGGACTTCGCCTTTTTCTCCAAGCTTTTCATCTCGGCACCAAGGGCGACAAAACCCTTCCCGGTGCAATCCCGCAGGACCGGCACCATGAGGCCATCTTCTGTATCCACTGCTATGTTGATGTTGACGCTCCGGTACGCCCGCACCATACCATCACCCAACCATGACGCGTTGAGGCGAGGGTGCTTGGCCACCGCGTGGGCCATAAGCTTGGCAATGATGACGGTCAGAGACACCGGCTCACCTCTATTCTTGAATCGCTCCGCAAGTGTCAGGATCAGGCTCGCTTCAGCTTCGTCATACAGCGTGAACTGCGGAATATTCGTCCAGCTATCCGCCATACGTTCAGCTGACACGCATTGTATCCTCGACAGAGTGATGTCATCGTAGGACACACTCGAAGATTGTGCGGCGCCCAATACACCGGATTGAGTCTTCGCCATCGCGTACCAGTCACCCGCCTCTGGCAGGTCGCGGGCAAGAACCGCGCCTTCCGGACCGGATCCTCGAACGTCTGACAATCGCACGCCGAGCCGCTCGGCCGTCTTACGCGCCAAAGGTGAGGCGAGAACAAATCCGTCGACCTGTTGCGCACTGGTACCGAGGGCACTGGCTGAGCTTTTCCCTGGTGCCACACTGACGGCCGGAGCGGCCGCGGGGCTTGGAGCGGCAAAAGGCACAGATTTGCCAGCCGGTACATCAGCCAGCGGCGCCGGAGCCATTGCGGACACCGGCACCTCGGTTACAACCTCGCCGGGCGCGGCAATGATGGCTATGGCGGTTCCGACAAGCGCTGAGGTCATTTCATGAACGATGATCCTGGCAAGAATGCCATCCGCTTGGGCGTCGACGTCCAGGATGGCTTTATCGTTTTCCACACTGAACAGCTGGTCGCCCCGCTCGACTGCGTCTCCCTCATGCTTCTTCCACTCTGTGATGAGACCTTCCTTCATGGTAAGGCCCAACTGGGGCATCAAAACTTCGGTAGCCATTGCTCAGCCCTCCCTGTGGAGAACTTTGCGGATCGCGCACTTGATGTCCTCCTGGTTGGCTGCCACGTAGTTTTCGAGGATGGGGCTGAAGGGTATCGGGAAGTTCTTCGCGCCGACGCGAAGGACTGGCGCGTCGAGGTAGTGGAAGGCCTCTTCCTGTACCCTGGATGCGATCTCCGCTCCGAATCCGCCGGTGACGACGCCCTCGTGCACGACGACACAGCGGTGTGTCTTCTTGACTGATTCGATGACAGTCTTGGCATCAAAGGGTTTCAAGGTGAGGAGATCGATGATCTCGACAGAAATGCCTTCCCTCTCGAGTTCCACCGCCACTTCTTCCGACTTCTGCACCATGATCGAGTATGTGACAATTGTCACATCCTTGCCGGGTTTGCGTACCTCGGCCTTTCCGAGGGGTGTTAGGTACTCGCCCTCAGGTACGGGGCCCTTCTGGGGATACAGCAACTTGTGCTCAAAAAATAGTACTGGGTCGTTCTGTCTGATGGACGATTTGAGGAGTCCCTTTGCCGTTGCCGCACTCGACGGCGCTACGACGATTAGTCCGGGTACGTTCTGCACCCAGCCCTCGACGCTCTGACTGTGCTGTGCCGCGGCCTGCTTGCTTATACCGTCGGGCGCGCGAATCACCAAGGGGATATTCACCTGTCCACCGAACATGTAACGGTTCTTGGCAATCTGGTTGACGATCTCGTCGAAAGCGACCGAGATGAAGTCGGCGAAGTGCATGTCAGCCACAGGGCGCGTGCCAGTGAGCGCGGCACCCAGGGCGGCACCTATGATCGCAGTCTCGCTTATTGGCACGTCTCTGATCCTGTCCCCAAACTCCTCGGGCAAGCCCTTGAACTGGCCAAAGATGCCGCCCTGGCGGACAATATCCTCGCCATACACGAATACCGTGGGATCGTGACGCATCTCTTCCTGCATCGCCTCCAGCGTCGCCTGGGAAAATGTAATTGTTCTCATAAGGCTACCTCTGGGAATTCACTGGGAGAGAACGAGAATAGATCGTTGCAAGCTTCCTCTGGTTCGGGATAGGGGCTGTCCTCCGCAAATTTCTCGGAGGCCGCTATCTCACTGCTGGCTTCGCGTCGGATCTTCTCGACTTCCTTGTCGTCTATCAATTTCCTCTCTTTGAGATAGTCGATGAATCGTGTTATCGGATCGTTCTCGATGACCTGCTTTTGCACTTCTTTCTTGGATCGGTACCTTTCAGGATCGCCGACATAGTGTCCCTTGATGCGGTAGGTAATGCACTCAAGGAGCACCGGGCCATCTCCCTTGCGCGTCCCTCTGATGAGTTCTGCCGCGGCGTTGTATACCTCGACGACGTTGTTGCCGTCAATGGTGTAGCCTTCCATACCGTAGCCCTTAGCCCTGTCGGAAATCCTGGCCACCGAGGTGGCGTAGGATGTTGGAGTCGTCGAGGCGAACTGGTTGTTCTCGTTGATGAAGATGACGGGCAGTTTCCATATGGAGGCCAGGTTGAGAGCCTCGTGGAAGGTACCCCGGTTCGATGCACCGTCACCAAAGAAACTGACAGCTACTTGGTCTGTCTTCTTAATCATCGCCGAGATGCCGGCGCCCACAGCGATATTGAAACCTCCACCAACGACGCCGTTGGCTCCGAGCATGCCAATCGTAAAGTCGGCGATGTGCATCGACCCACCCTTGCCCTTGCAGTAACCGGTCTTCTTGCCGTATAACTCGGCCATCATCCTGTCTGTCTGGGCACCCTTGGCTATGGCGTGGCCATGTCCACGGTGTGTCGACGTGATCCAATCGCTCTTGCGCAAGTTTGCCATAACGCCGGTCGCTATGGCTTCTTCACCAATATACAGATGCACAAATCCGGGCACTTTCCTGTTTAGGAACAACTCTTCCACCCTGGATTCGAATGTTCGTATCCTGACCATGGTCTTGAGCAGACCATGCTGGTCTTCCCTGCTCAGCTCCGCAAACCTGTTCGGGAATTCTCTTTTCTGGAATGGCATAAAATCCTCCCATCATCATTATGCAAATTCCGTGCCGGATTCAGGAAAATTTGGATCGGGAATCATTTCCATTTGATTAAGGTGTCAGGAATCTACTGAAGATCAATCAATGACGATTCCTGGGTATTGGTTAATGTTAAATTCTTGATCGAATATCGAGATTTTACATTGACTGTTCCAAAAGTTGACACTAAACTGCTCCATATCGTGACACATTGGAGGAGATATGGTACAGTGGACGAGTACATCGCACATAGTCGACATCGATATCCAGGAGCAAAACCCACCCCAGGCTGGCCTGCTCTCGATAGCCTCTGAGCCAATCCTCAAGACGATAGTCGATTCCATAGCCGACGGTATTCTCATCCTGGACGCCGCCGGATACGTCCTGTACCTGAACCAACAGGGAGCAAATATACTTGATCTTTCGCAGACCCAGGTGATGGGAAAGCATATAACCACAATCGTTGACTTCAGGCCGGTAATACTCGACGTATTGGAAAACGGCCAAGGCTACCTGGAGAAGGAATTCATCATCCATAGCCCGAGCAGGGGTAAACTTCACTTCATGAAGTCAGCCATAGTCCTTAGGGACCGGCACGCACGGATGATGGGCGTGATCGATACGTTCAGGCTTGTCGATTCGATGCACACCATGGTTGCGCGCATCACCGGCGCAAAGGCAAAATTCTCGTTCAACGACATCATTGGCCGCGATCCGGCATTCATCGACGCGGTCAGTTTTTCACGCATCGCGGCGCAAAGTACAGCCAATGTCCTCATCGAAGGCGAGAGCGGCACCGGCAAGGAAATGTTCGCCCACGCGATCCACCACGCGAGTATGCGCAGTTCTGGACCGCTCATCATCGTCAATTGCGCCAGCCTTCCTCGCTCGCTCATTGAGAGCGAACTGTTCGGCTACGAGTCGGGATCGTTCACCGGTGCCAGGAAGGAAGGCTTCCCGGGCAAGTTCGAACAAGCCAACGGCGGGACCATATTCCTGGACGAAATAGCCGAACTGCCGCTCGACATGCAGTCCAAGCTCTTGCGAGTCCTGCAGGACCACACCTTCTCTCGTATTGGTGGTACCAAGAACATAACAGTGGACACACGCGTCATCGCGGCGACCAACAAGAACCTCCTCGCGGAGATACGAAACACCAACTTCCGCGAGGACCTGTATTATCGGCTCAACGTGCTCTGTATCCACACCCCGAGCCTTCGCGAACGACTCGACGACATACCGCTTCTCGTCAACTATTTCGTGCAGAAGAACGCGCTCAACCACAGCCGGACAATACCGGAGATAGATCCCTTCGTCCTCGACATCCTCAAGGAATACCCATGGCCAGGCAACATCCGCGAACTTGAAAACGTCATTGAGCGTGCAATCATCATCTCGCAATCAGACCAGTTAACGATAGATCAATTGCCTCAGCACATCGTCAACAGCTTCAGGCACGTGCCGGTACCGGAAACGGCCAACCCATCCGATACAAATATCCGCAACCTAGAACAGATGGAGAAGCACGAGATCCGTCGTACCCTCAAGGAGGTGGAAGGCAATATCTCGCTCTGTTCAAAGTTACTCGGGATCAGCAGGAACACTTTGTACAGAAAGATGAAGCAGTACGCACTGTAGTACGGTAATCGACTGACATCCATATACAACGAGGGCCATCCATCCGGATGGCCCTCGGTTTTTGGGCAGAACAACTCTGCGCAGGTTCAGAACAGCGGCTTATACAGTCCCGCTGCTACCGGTAGCCACAGTGATATCTGCGGGAAGAAGATAAGGAACAGGAGCGCGATAATCGCGGCCAAGACCATTGGCATGACGAACTTGACCATCTCGTTGTTGATATTGCTCTTGATAAGGTTGGCTGTCACGTACAGGTTGACTGCGACTGGTGGCGTTATCTGCCCTACCGCAAGGGAGATGGTGAATATCACGCCAAAGTATAGCGGGTCAATACCCAGCGCGAGCAGGGCTGGCAGGATTATCGGCATGAACACGTAGGTAATAGATATCGCGTCCAGGAACATGCCCGCAATCAGCATTACAACGCTTGTCAGCATTACGAATACGACAGCATTCGACGTCAGACTGGAAACCAGATTGGCAGCCGCGTCAATGACTCCCAAGGTTGCGGCGGCCCACGAAAAAATGCCTGCCATCGCAACAACGAACATCACTACAGCGGATCCAACCGCGGTATCGGTCAGGGTCTGGATGATGATGTCGAAAGTGATCGTCTTGTACACGAATAAGCCGACACCCAGAGCGTAGAACACGCCGATTATGGCAGATTCCGTAGGAGTGGCAATACCGGCATAAATGGAACCCAGGATGATTACTGGCGCCATCAGAGCCCAGATTGAATCGAAGAAAGCCTTCAGGATTTCCTTGGGCGTTCCAGCCTCCGTCGTGCCTCTGAAGTTGTGTTTCTTTGACTGCAAGAATACGACAACAATCAGAAACAAGCCTACGATGATGCCGGGGATGATGCCGCCCAAGAATAACGCGCCAACAGAAACGCTAGTGAGGTTACCGTAGACTATAAAGGCAATGCTCGGTGGTATGATGATGGATAGGCCGGCGCCTGCCGCTATGGTGGACGCAGCAAAGTATTTATTGTAACCCTGCTTTATCATGGGAACGATGAACACAAGGCCAAGCGCCGCCGCCGTCGCGGGACCGGATCCGGATACGGCACCCCAGAAGATGCACGTGATGACACCGGCTATCGCGAGTCCACCCGTTCGTTTGCCTACCAGGAGAATTACGAATTTGGAGATGCCGTCGACGATGCGTGCCTTTTCCATGAGTACGCCGGCAAGTATGAAGAAGGGAATCGCGATGAGCGGGAACTTGGCGATGTTGGCTTCGAAGTTGCGCGATATCATTGCAAAGCCAAGATCGTATTGCAGGATTGCGCCAATCCCCGCCGCACCTAGCGACAGCCCGATCGGCGTTCCGATAATGATCAGTACAATGAATACTCCAAATACAAGAAGGGCTTCCATCATTAGACCTCTTCCGTACCGTCAGGTGTTTTGCCATTGAGCTTCTTTACGGCGTTGATAGTGCTTGAAACTATTTCTTTCAGAACAAATATTGAAAACAACGGAGTTCCCAAGCTGTAAATCCAGGTTGGTATACCCAAGGCCTCCGAGGTTGTATGATAAAATGTCATGTTTTTTATTATCTCGCGCCCCGAGTTGTACACAAGAAACAGGAAAATGACGATCCCGATAAACGCTGAAAGAATCATGGAAAGCTTCTTGAGCGATGTGGGGAAGGAATCGTACAGGTTGGTCATCTTGAGGTTGGTGCCGCGCCGGAAGGCTATTGCAATGCCAAGCAGGGTTATCCATACGAACATGCTTACAGTGATTTCCTCTGTAAAAGCGAAGCTCGACTTCAGTAGGTAGCGGTTGAGCACGTTTGCGAAGGTGAGAACCGCCATGATGCCCAAGAGGAGAGCAGCGATGAGCTCGTCGAAATGATATTTTTTCTTGTGTGTCATGACGTTCTCCGGATTGGTTGCTTCCCTGTCGCCCTGCGAAAACCGTAGATCAGGGGAAGCATTAAGGATATAATTATCCAGTGCCGCGCCGTTGGCGCGGCACTGGATCTTTCATGATTCTCAGCGAAGGCTGAAGACTATTTCTTCTTCATGTCCGCCAGGGCAGCGTCGTAGATCCCTTTACCGATGGACGGAATCCACTTGTCATAGATCGGTTTCATCACATCCTTGAAAGCCTGCATCTGGGCGGGAGTGAGGTCAGTGATAACCATGCCATTCGATACGGCAAGTCCGAATGGCTCTATCGGCATATCGGTAACCTTGAACTTGGTCTTGAGTAGGTCAAGGGACTTGGTTCCATCAAGGTAGGCACGGGCCAAGGCCTTCTGATACTCAGCTGCTTCTATCGCAGCTTCTTGGATCGCTTTCTGATATTTGGCGGGAAACTTCTTCCAAACATCGGCGTTGACGCCGAAAATTAACGGATCGAGGACATAGTACCAGTTGGTCATGTATTTGTGGTAGTCCCAGATCTTGACAACGGTAAGTACTGATTTGGGGTTCTCCTGGCCGTCAACCACTCCTTGCTGGAAACCTGTGACCGCATCTGCCCAGTTCATGTTGACCGCGTCAGCGCCCAACTGCTTGAAAATGTCAACGAAAATTGGAGAGCCAACGACACGGAACTTGAGACCCTTCATATCCTGAGGAGAGCTAATGGGCTTCTTGCTATTCGTTACCTGCCTGAAGCCATTCTCGCCCCACGCCAGGAACTTGATGCCACCTTTCTCGAATTCCTTGATGATCATCGCACCTGACTTGCCGTTCTCAATCTTGTCAGCGTCATCATAAGAACTCATAAGGAAGGGCAGGTTGAACAGGTTGAGCGACTTGATTACGCTGGAAGCGTTAATCGTCGACTCGACAACGAAGTCGATACTGCCATCAGCGACAGCCTGATACCAGTTTGTCTGCTTGCCCGCCAGGAGTGTCGAACCGAAGTATGGCTTGATGATGATCTCGCCGCCGGTCTTCTCCTTGACGAGATCAGCCCATCGCTGGGCGCCGATGCCCCAGTCGAACGCTGGACCGACGTTCACTTGCATCTTGTACTCAGCCTTGGGCTTGAAAGCCTGGCCGGAAACCGTGGCAACCGACATGGTTACCAGCAGAATTACCGTGATTGCAAGGACCAACCTTGTACCCTTCATTAATGCCTCCTACAAACGTGCTCGCATCCTATGATACCGCCGTCCATTAAATTGACGACGAATATGAGAGTCATATTTCTATAATGCAATAAACGTGCCAAAGCAAGGTCCTCTTGGATATTAATATGCTACAAGGTTTGGGCATGTATTCAGCCGCTGCAGCAGGCAGTCCGCCACCTCACCGGTCAGGCCAGTCAAACAGGTTCAATAGTATTTATAAATATACTGCTCCATATTGGAACAGTAATCGTTCTGGGGATGTTCAGTATTGCAACAGGCATAACCAGAACACCTCTATTTACGGAATATACATATCTCCGATACAGTATCTCAACTATGCGATATACACCTTTCCTTGTTGGGGGTCACGACCCGCTCGACCATCTGGCGCTCGAGAATATCCTTCTTGAGACATTGCAGGCGGATCAGGCATTCATTCTCTTCTATATCAATCGACCATCGGTAATAATTGGCAGGAATCAGAACCCGTGGCGCGAGGTGGCCTATGACGCTACAATCCCTTTTTACAGACGCTCATCGGGCGGAGGCGCGGTATACCATGATGAGGGCAATTTGAATTGGGCCTTTATCATACCGCGTCACGGGCACGACCAAGATGCTGAGTTGGAAGCCGTGGCCAGGGGAATCTCCAGCTGCGGGGTCGAGGTAGCACCGGGAGCACATGGCGGAATATACTGCACTGAAACTACCGGGTATGGCGGTAGGAAAGTATCCGGCACCGCGCGTCGGTTCGATAGGGCCTCAGTATTGCACCACGGGACCGTACTCGTAAAAGCCGACATGCAGTGTCTACACGAATGCCTGGGGGGTATCGAGACGCAGGACGACTACTCCATTGCGTCGGTTTCAGCATCGCCGGTTAACCTGTGCGACATACATCCAGGGCTCACCGTCCAGAAAGTCATGAAAAACCTGTCGTATTCCATCACGGGCAAGGAGCCTGGAGTCTTGCCCCTTGGGCTTGTCGACAACGTCAGGCAAAAACAGGAAAGAACCAGGCTAGCGACAAATGAGTGGGCCTACGGTTTGACTCCGCCATTCGTCGTACATGTCCAGACCTTCAGTCACCTGGTGACAGTTCGTGTCCGTGCTGGGCTTGTCGAAAGCACTTCTGTTTCCAGGCTCCCAGTAACGCAAGGCCTCAAGGACATCGCATCGGACAGGCATATCGAGACGAACCTTGTCCGCCTCCAGGCAAAACCATTTTCCACCAGAATACTGGAAGAAATTCGGGTGCTTATGCATAGCTAAGGTTGGCACGATTTCAGCTGATGAATTCAATAGGTATCTCAAACAAGGAGCTTGTGCAATGGCGGAACGTTCATTTGATGTGGTAATCCTCGGTGCGGGACCTGGCGGCTATGTAGCAAGTATCCGGGCCGCACAACTTGGCCTCAGCGTCGCCGTGATAGAAAAAGACTCACCCGGCGGCGTCTGCCTCAATATTGGTTGTATACCATCCAAGGCGCTCATACACCAAGCCAACCTGTACAGCGACGGCAAAGCCTTGCTCGAAAAGGCCGGAGCCGTCGTAGATCTGGCCGGATTCAACTATTCGACCATTTGGGAGGCTTCTCGGCTCGCCGCGGACAGGTTGTCCAAGGGGGTCCAGTACCTCCTCAAGAAGAACAAGATCGCATACATTGGAGGAACCGGGACTATGTCCGATGCACACGGCGTCCTGATCGATACCGGTAGCGGCACAGAGACGATCCGTGGCAAGGCCATTATTCTGGCCACCGGTTCCCGGTCACGGTCGATCCCCAACTTCACAATTGATGAAATATTTTTTCTGTCGTCGACTGGACTCCTTATGTCGGAACGTCTCCCGAAAAGTATCATAATACTCGGTGCTGGCGCTATCGGCATGGAATTTGCATATGTCCTTCGATCCTTCGGAGTCGAGGTTACTATCGTGGAACTGTTGGACCAGGTTCTTCCGCTCGAGGATGAGGAATCGGCAAAAATCGTCGCGAGAGCCTTTATCGCACGTGGCGTGCGCATATACACCGGTACCCGGGCTGAAAAAGCTACCGTTTCAGGATCGATGGTTTCGGTTGCCCTAACCCTAAAGGACGGCACTTCGAGCATCTTGGAGGCCGAGAAGGTACTCATCTCCGTGGGAAGGGACCCCAACACCGAAAACCTTGGCCTTGAGGCACTCGGCATCAGGTTGACCTGCGGATATGTGGAGACCGGCGACTTCTACGAGACATCAGCGGCCGGGGTCTACGCGATCGGCGATATAACAAGACAGCCGCAATTGGCCCACGTCGCGTCAAAGGCAGGCGAAATTGCCGCAGAGCATATCGCACATCTGTTCAAAGGCACACCGGAACCGCATGAATCAAGAATCAACCCATACACCATACCAAGCGCCGTCTACTGCAAACCCGAAGTCGCTTCCTTTGGCCTGTCGGAGAAGAAGGCCAGAGAGCTGGCAGTTCGCTTCGAGCTAGCCCGCTTCCCCTTCCGCGGCATAGGTAAAGCTGTCGCGACCGAGGCACCCGATGGCCAGGTCAAGATCGTATTTTCGCCGGACTCAGGTGCGATCCTGGGGGCGTCCATCGTCGGATCGGGTGCCACCGACACCATCCACGAGCTATTGCTCGCATCTCATGCCGAGCTTACCATCGAAGATGTCGCCGACATTATACACGCCCACCCGACCCTGTCGGAAGGCATCATGGAGGCAGCCAAAGTGGGGCTTGGCCGGGCAATACACGTGTAAAGTCAATACAACCGTCTATTGGACGAATGTCACAACAGACTCAAGGCCAAAATGTCCTTGCTGGCAAGAAAGAGCGGGTCTACCTATCGCATCAATCACAACACGTGAACGTTTTGCACTCAAACCTTGAAGCGATCTGTACCTTCCTCGACATGAAGGATGAGCTTGGTCGTGCGCTCCCCGACGCTGGCGACGCGGGCGCTGATGGCCTTTATATTCTCTGACTCCGCACCGATGTCCTGCATGCTCCGCTTGAGGTCCTCCGTTATCGTCAGCAAGTTGCGCATCTCCGCGCCCATGGCTCCCGCGCCGTCCGTCATCTCCGATGACGCACCCCGGACTTCGTCGGTAATATTCCTGATTTGGGCGAGCGCCTCAAGCACCTGCTTGGAGCCGGTATCCTGCTCCGCGACCGCGCGCTTTACCTCTTCCTGCAGATCGCTGACCGTGCGCACCAGCGTCAATATTTCCGTAAAGGCCTTCTCCGCCTCTACGGAGGAGATGACCACGCGGTCGATTCCGCCCCGAATGGTTTTGACGTTTCCTGCTATCTCCTTGGACCGGCCGGCAGACAGCTCGGCAAGCTTGCGGATCTCGTCGGCTACAACCGCGAAGCCGGCGCCGGCATCTCCCGCGTGGGCAGCCTCTATGGCCGCGTTCATTGCCAGGAGATTGGTCTGCCCCGCTATTGCCTGGATCACCTTGTTGGCATCTATCAGGACTTGGGAACGGGTGGAAATATCCCGGACCAGGTCGCCTACGCCCGCCAGCTTGGCCTTTCCCGCGTCGCTCGAGACGACGAGTTTGCCCATATATTCGGTAAACGAGTCCATGTTACGGGAGATGGCACTGATGTTGCTCACCATCTCTTCTATCGACGCGGAAGACTCCGCGACGCCGTTCCTCTGTCGCTCGATCATGTTGTCCAGCGATTCGATGTTCCGGGTTATCTGTTCCACGGTGGAGGAAACCTCCTCCACGCTGGCTGCCTGGTTGATCGTACGCTCGACCACGGCATCGATGGCCCCGTCGATCTTTTCAGCCGCGTGCGACGCTTCCTTGACCTCGACGTCCAGCTGGGCGGAATGCTCCTTGAGCTCGGCTACCGCGTCCTTGATTCCGCCTATGATGCCCGACAGTTTCTCCGAGAACAGGTCGAACGATCGCGAGAACTGCCCGATCTCATCCCGGGCCTTGATGCCCAGGCGGCGCGTCAGGTCACCTTCCCCCTCGGCTATGTCCCGCAGGAGGTCATCGGCCAGCCTTGCCGGCTTGGCGACGATGCCCGCGATGACGAACATGACCAGGAATTGCCCCACGATGACCGCGGCGAACGCGGCGAACAGCATGAACATAAGCCCATCGACGCCGGAATCCTTTCGGATCGTGGTCAGGGGGGTCTCGAGCATGAGCGACCAGGGCTTGTTGGTCAGAGCAACCTTGATGGGCGTGAATATCCGGTAATAGTCCTGCTCGTCCGGTTCCTTGTAGTCAACCGAGTACTGCATGCCGTCCCGGACTGCCTTGGCCTCCTCGGACCGCGTCGTGTCGATGCTGGTGATCGAGCGACCGATAGTGCCAGGATCAGGATGCCAGAGGAACACGTAGTCGCTGTCCAGCAAGGCAGCCCGGCCCTCGCGTACAAGCATGATACTGGCGATCGCGTCCCGATAGGCCTTGGCGTCCACTTCGACCCCGACCACGCCCACGGCGCGGCCATTATTGACGATGGCCGAAACGATGGAGAATACCTCGAGGCCGCTGGTGGAGGTTTCAGGTTGATACGGACCCACGATGGTTTCGGACAGCGTCATGTAGGACGTGATGTAGCGCTTTTCCAACCGTATGGAATCGGCCAGGTTACGCCCGATGATAGTATCCTTGTCCCGGATGAATTCGTACGCGAAGGCGCCGTTCTCCGTGCCGTACCGTCGGTCCTTGAAGTTTTCATCAAGCCCATCAAAAGCACCAGGTGCCCAAGCAGTCCACGCGGAGAGGAAATTCTCATTCTTCGCGAGAATTGTATGGAGCAGGTTGGCGAAATCGGATCGGCGCGTGGCCAAGTCCATGGACTCGTATCCTTCATAGATCGCGGTCAACGTACGGACGGTGGCGAAAGGGCTTTCCAGGCTTGCCTCGATACTGAACGCATAACGCTCGGCCGCGGCAACTACTTGCTTCTTGGCCCCCTCAATTCCCCCTTGAACCGTGGTAATGACAGCGATAGCTGCCGCGGCGCCAAACAGGATAGCGGAGACAGTGATTACCGGTATCAGTATCTTGCTGCGAATTTTCACGGTCGGACTCCTAGCCGTATTATACCCTGATATCGTTTATCGGTGAGCAAAATTATCAAGTCGGTTATGTATTTGCATGCTGTTGGAATAGTCGGTTGCTTTTCCAGCATTCTTCGCTTTACTCGCAAACAGTGCGGTTTGCAGCGCCATGGTGACACTAAAAAGTGTGAAAAACACCACATTCACGGTTTATTTTTTTCCTGCCATGACGGGAAAGGCTACGAGATCTGCGTAAGGCCAACGAGCCTCTGGAGACCGCGAATTCGAAAACGATCGGAAACGCGGCATATTGGCGGCATTCACAGCAGCCCGGCGCGAGGGATAAAGCGAAAATCCTCGCGGGCGCACGGTAAAAAAAGGGCGCGGCTCCGGGAGGAGACGCGCCTCGGTTTGAGCCGGCCAGAAGGCCGGGCGCCCGAGAGATTGCAGCGAGAGCCCGATCCCGGCCCCAATCGGGGCCGGGACGCGCCCCTGAAAAATCCTGCCGGGAATCCGAGGTGCTAAAGCCAGGTAAGGCTGCCACCCTGCGACGAGACGACCACGGTGTTGACCGGCACCACCCTGCCCGCGCCAGCGAGAGCTCCGTCCACCAGACGCTTGAGCCCGCCACAACAGGGCACGTCCATGATGGCCACCGTGATCGACGCGACTTCGGACTCTTCAACCAAGGCCCGTATCTTGTCCGCGTAGATTTCCTTGCCGCTGTCCAGTTTGGGACAGGCTATGACCAGCCGACGACCGGCCAGCAGGGCTTGGTGAAAGGCGCCGCAGGCAAAGGCCGTACAGTCGGCGGCTATGAGTATGTCGGCACCGCGGAAGTACGGAGCCCGCGGATTGATCAAGTGCAGCTGTACCGGCCATTGCTCCAGCCTGGAGCCCATTCCGGCCGCGCCGCCCGCGTGGGTTGCAGGGCTGACAGCCTGCGCACGAGTGCCTGAGGCAGTCCCTCCGGCCGACGGAAAGGAGCGCGCCATCGATCCCGGGCAACCCGGATAACTGTGTTGACCGGGCGCGGCAGCCTGCTTCGACAGCAGAGTCAACGGCTGCCCGGCGCCCATGGCCGAAAAGCCGGCGCCCGCGCTTGGGGCGTCTGCCGGTTTCGGTTTGTGCGTCGTCTCGAAGCCCGGAATGACAACGCCCCTGGCCTTGAGGGCAGCGATGCCCTGCCCCAGCCAGGTATCCTGCCCATGCTCCCGCAGATGCGAAAGGTGGGCGGCTATGGTAGCCTGGCCCTGCGGCGCTATGCGCTCGATCACGGATGCCTCGTCGTACTCTTCGGCTTCACGCTCGATAACGGTTATGGCTCCCTGCGGGCACTCCCCGATGCAGGCCCCCAGGCCGTCGCACAGGCTGTCACCAACCAGGCGTGCCTTGCCTTCTATTATCTGAATGGCGGATTCATGACATCCTGAGGCGCACAGGCCGCAACCGTCGCACAAGACTTCGTCGATCTCTATTACCGTCCTCTTCATCGTACCCTCCTCGTTGGCAGTATATTCACGCTTTTTGGTACCGATATGCCTTTTACAGATATCGCGACACCGTCAGTCTCGGTCTCTTCCGCGAACGCGTTACTTCGCCGGGAACGCGTTACTTCGCCGTGCCTCGCAGCGCCGGCATGATGTTGCCATTCACGCCGATATCGCCTATGGTCCGCTTTTCAAGATAGCGTACCAGCTCGCCGGCGTGGGTCGATATCGCATGCCCGAAAATACAGTTGGCCGGATTGCAGTGATCGGTGCTGAATGGACAGAAATCGCCGCTCAACGGGCCGTCCACCGCCTCTATGGCAGCCCGGAAGGTGATGTCCCTTGCCTGTATGGCCAGGGCGAACCCCCCGCTGGGGCCTTTTACCGATCGAACGAAACCTGTTTTGACCAGGCGCTGCATTACCTTGGCCAGGTGGTTCTCGCTGGCGCCTATGGCTGAGGCCAAGGCCTTGCCCTGCACGAGTCGACCGGGTTCCGCGGCCAGTCCCGCGAGCGCGTGCACCGAGATGAGCGCGGCGTCTGAAAGATG
>SPCK01000416.1 GCA_004525355.1 Spirochaetales bacterium | reverse complement strand
GGACCTCCAAGGGACGCTATGCGCGGCGAAATGGGGAGGACGGGGTCGATGCGCTGAGATTGGGCCCAAGCGGTCGTAAGGGATCCTATCAAGAATACTAATGCTATTGTTCGTTTCATGTATATTCCCGTCGCTTCATGGCGTTGGATTGTCAATCGCATCGATTGCGTCGGCCAACAAACCGCCGATGGTTGAAGTGCTGCCGAGACTTGAACCAAGTGTGACAAAGGTCGTCACCATCGAATAGAGCGGATCGGCGGAAATTGCTGCCTGGTTGTCAAAAAGCGACTGAGGGTCGCTCAGATCGAGGCCCGGTATATTGTTTGCAATCTCCAACAGTAAAACAACGGCGATAGCGTATGACTGTTCTGCGGTTATATCAGATGGCGGATTGGATTCAAGCAACGTCAATGCCGCGATCTCGTTGGCATTCAAGTCTACGGAAGCGAAAATCGCCATGACCGTCTCGAGATCTTCCTGGGTAGCCGTGCCATCCAGGGGTATCGTCGCCACCGCCGACATAATGGCTGGTTCGATCCCGGATGCCTGTATCACGGCGTCGGCCAGAAGGCCGGCTGCCTCGTCATAGGCGGCCGTTCCAGTCGCGGCATCTGCGGCGTTGTAGAGGGGAATCACAAGGGCGGCCGCAAGTTCGGTATTGCTGGGATCCAGGGCCAACAGATAAGCCGCATCCTCCACTGACAGATCGGAGGGGATGCTATAGCCATCCCTGGCGAGGAAGGGCGCCAACGACGTGGAAAAGATGCGTTGGCAGGAAAGCTGCGACAACGCAGCGACCACAACGAGCAGGACCATCAGCCTCGATGAGGGTTTCTTGAACACGACGGTTCCTTTCAATCAGGGGTGGGACACACCCTACAATATCGGCATGTCGATCCCAAAAACGAAGCGACGCGACAGATGTGCGTCGCGCCGCCAATTTCCGTCAGAGGCGGATGGAAAAGTCCGCCGATACGCCGGTGCGGGGCCTGTCGCCCGGCCGGAGACCCATTTCTTCGGTAAAGACCGCGATATTTGCCTCGAAAATCAGGAGGTCGATGCCCGCGCCCAACGAAATATAACCTTCGTTCAGCCCGGTCCGAAGCGCGAACAGTCCGCCCAGGAATTTGGCCTCAACGCCTGCGTGAAGCAGCTGCCAGACGGTCAGCTTGTCCACGATCACGCCCACGGGATCCTGGATTTCGAGTACCAGCAACAAGTCGACGATCCCCGAAATACCTTCCGGCAGGGGCCGCATCGAGGCGCCCAACGTGATATTCGGAAGTACCGAGTAGCTCTCGGTTGTATCGGCCGGGGGCAAGTCGCCGTTGGCCAGAGAATCGAGGACTTCGCCGAAAGTGGAGGAGGTCAGGTTCTGGCTGGTGCTGATATCCCGGATGGCCAGGCCGACTGACAGGAAGCGTCCGAGATCGAGCCTGGCGCCAAGGTCCACGGCCAGCCCGAAGCCCACGTCGACCGGGACGTTTGTGATCGCATCGGCCGGATCACCGCCGGACAGGAGGCTCCCCAGCTGGGTCGAGCTGATGGGGCCGGTCATGCGGAGGTAAGGGCGCAGGTTGCCGCCAACCGAGAGATCCATGCCGAACAGGCGGACGGGAAAGCCTACGCCTATGACGCCCGCGTTCTGCCCGTCGAGCGTACCGGTCGCACCGGGCGCGTTGCGACCCCAGACGTACGTATCCACGCTCCCGATGAGGCCCAGGCCAAGGCCCTTGCCCACCCAGCCCAAACCGCCTGACATACCCGCGCCAATACCGTTGGTGGTGATAAGGTCGGAGAGGTTCTCAACCAGGCCGGTGGACGGATCGTCGAGCGCTGCCGAAAGCGTCTCGATGTTGCCGGTAGTGGGCGAGACGTATACCCACGGATTGAGCGAAAGCAGGGTGAGCTCGGCCTCCGCGTCCGCGAAGGATGCTGGATTGCCGAACAAGCTCTGATAGCCCGAGGACATGGCGACGAAGGCACCGCCCATGGCCATGGTGCGCGGATCCCTGGGCGCTACGGCGGTCAGGCGATCCTGGGCGACCGCGGAGGCGACGAGCATGACAGAAAATAGTATGAATGCGATTCGCTTCATGGTTCGCCTCCTTTAATAGTTGAAGTCAAAATTGGCCGCGGCCAGGATATTGAATATATAGTCGTCGGCCGGATCCGCCTCATCCGGTACCTCGTACCCAGGAAGCAGTGTGGGAGTCACACCGGGGTCAAGAATGTAGTCGTACAAGTACTGGCCCACTGACGTGTATCCAACAGGCAGGATCGCCTCGATTGGCGCGACAAGCGCCGCGACAAGCGCGTTTTGCGCAATCTCGCCGGGGTTGGCGTTCGGGTCGCTGTACTCGCCGCCCACGATACTGTCCCCCAAGGCCTGGAAATATCCGTCTGCAAGAACGAGGTTGTCGATCATCGAAACAAAGGCCGACTCTTTCAGGACTCCATTCGTGTATAGGGAATCGGGCGCGAGCAACTCTATGAGCGCGGCAATATCCGCTTCATCCACAGGGGGATCGTTCGCGATGGCATCAAGCTGGCTGATTACGTTATTGATCAATTC
>SPCK01000104.1 GCA_004525355.1 Spirochaetales bacterium | reverse complement strand
TGGATTGCCGTTGCTCATGCATGTACACGATCTGGCCGAAGACTGGCGCCCGACCGTATATCCGCGTTCAGGTTATCCCGACGGAGCGGCTTGGGCCGTCATCAACGGAAGGGATGCCGAGGCCCTGCGTGCTTCCGGCGCTGGGGTGGTCAGCCTGCTGCCCGACGCGGTCTTCTCGGCTGAACAGCTTGAGGCATACGAGAAGCGTCGACACGAGGGCGTAAAAGCCCGGGAAGCTCGGGTGGAGGACGGCCAGGCTACGGTGCTGTACCCGGTCCGAGGCATCCGCCGCAAGAATCTGGGAGAATCCCTGTTGTTGTCCCTCTTTCTGGACCATGGCATGGAACTCGCTGTTACCTTGCCTCCGAATTCGCCGCGAGACCTGCCGTACTACGATTCCTGGAGGTCTCTGGCGACCCGTCTGTCCGCGCCGATGCGCTTCGGAGCAGGTTTGGAGCGGAGCCTTGGCGAGAATTACGAGCGATCCTTCGCGGTCGCCACGACATCGATAAAAGAGGGTTTCGGCCTGTCCTTCCTTGAACCCGTCGTTCGTGGCTATGCAGTCCTCGGTCGCCGAATAGGTCACATCGCCCTTGACCTCGCGGTCCGTGGCGTCAGTCTTCCAGGACTGTACGATGCAATCGCCGTACCGGGCCGGTTGTACGACGCTCGGGCAATGCGGAGTCGCGCCCGCGCGGCGGTTTTGCGCTGTGGGGTAGCATACGGCCTTGATGACGGTGGTGAGCGGCTCGCCTCGGAGGTGGAAGCGCTCTACGGCGACGGCGTCGATTTCGGGCGGCTGGACGAAGCTGCCCAGTCAGAAGTCCTGCTGTCTGTTTCATCGAGTGCCGCCGCAAGGTCCGACATGACTGCTGTCAATTCCTTTCTGGAAGGCTGGGCCTCTGGTCCTCTGAACGGAATCGCTCCATCAACGCAGGTTCTGGCAGCTTGGTCGGAAGAGGCATACGGCGCGAATCTTGAGGCCATCTATCGGTCCTTGCTGGAGGGTCGCGTCGGAGCGGCGCCATCGCGGAGCGCATTGCTCGAGTGCTATCTTGAAGGAACATCGTTCCATGCCGTGGGACTTTGAGCCGGGCGGACCGCCAATGTCCGAAGGTCTTTCACCCGGCCTGCTGGACGAACTCGCCGGATACATACGGGCACACGGTATGCGGGTCGACGTGACCGTATCGCCCGCCGAGGTTTCCGGCCCCTTGCGGAAACTGATCGGCGCGCCCCTGCCTCGAAAGCCCAAGGCCGTGGCCTTTGACGTATACGGCACGTTGCTCGCTGGAGCTCAGGCGGAACCGGGAGCCGTGGGAGAGGCGAGGATGGCCTCAGTGGCGGAATTCTCTGGAATCCGGTTTCCACCCGACCTGCCGGAGCGGCTTTCGGCGATCATCGCCTCCGATCACGCCGCCGCGCGGAAGCGGGGAGTGCCATGGCCGGAGGTGGACGCGGTATCCGTGTTCATGCGCGCATTGGACATGGATGCGGAGCGCGCCGCGCGAGCCTGCGTCGCCTGGGAATGCGCCGTCAACCCCTGTTCTCCCATGCCGGGCGCAACGGCCTTCCTCGATGCGTGCAAGCTCGCTGGCTTGCCGCTTGCCATTGTCTCGAATGCCCAGTTCTACACGCCGCTGTTCATTCGGGCGGCTTTCGGCAAAGGGCTTTGGGGACCTGATGGCCTGGGCTTCGATCCGGACCTGACCTTCTGGTCCTGTCGCGGACTACGGGCCAAGCCTGATACGCGAATGTACCTGAGCCTGGTCCGGGAACTCAAGGATCGCTCGATAGACGCGCCGGAAACCTTGTACGTGGGCAATGACGCGCTCAATGATTGCGCAACCGCCGGCGAAGCCGGCTTGATGACAGCCCTATTCGCGGGGGACGCACGATCCTGCATGCTGCGGGACGGCGATCCACGGGTGGCTGCCATGCCACCGACCACGGTTATCCTGTACTGGGACCTGATCCGAACAGGGGTCTGGGTCTCGGAAACCTGACAGGATGCCAAGAAGGAGTCAAGTATGTATCTGACAAGCGCTCGAGAAATAAAACACATCGGCTTTGTATCGACCCGCTTCCACGGCACTGACGGTGTTTCCCTGGAAACGGAAAAATGGAACGAGGTCCTCACGGAACTTGGCTACGAAACGTTTTTCTTTTCGGGCCTCTCCGACTGGTTTCCTGATCGGTCCGTGGTGATGGAGGAAGCATTTTTCGGCCATCCGCGGGTACGCGAGCTGCATGCGGAGATTTTCGGGAGGACGACGCGGCGACGTGGGTTGACCGCCGAGGTCGGCGAGATCAAGGGCAAGATCAAGGCGGCCCTCTATGATTTTGTGCGCCGTTTCGAAATCGATCTGCTCATAGTCGAGAACGCTTTCGCCATTCCGATGCATATACCGTTGGGCGTCGCTCTGGCCGAACTGGTGGCCGAGCTTGAACTGCCCACGGTTTCGCACAACCATGATTTCTCATGGGAACGCCAACGCTTCATGTCCGGTTGCGCCGAGGATTACCTTGCGCGCGCGTTCCCGCCTCGCCTGCACAGCATCTATCACGTGGTCATCAATTCGGAGGCGCGGCGTCAGCTAGCCTACCGTTGTGGTATCTCATCCATCATGATACCCAACGTATGGAATTTTGAATCGAAACCGACCCTCCCTGACGAGTACAACGCCAGCCTCAGGAAGGACATCGGAGTAGAAGAGGATGATATCCTGTTCCTGCAGCCAACACGCATCGTAGCCCGCAAGGGCATAGAGAACTCGATCGAACTGGTTGCACGTTTCAATCAGGCGACCCATGGCTCGGGCAGGGGCAAGCTCATGGTTTCTCACCCGGTACTTGACGAGGGCGATGAGTATGCCCAGCGGGTACGCGACTACGCCAAATTCATGGGCGTCATGCTGATCGTACGTCCAGATATTCTCGATTCGGAGCGGAGCATGCACCAGAACGGGGTCAAGGTATACTCGTTGTGGGACGCATACGCTCGTTCGGATTTCGTCACCTATCCATCGTCCTATGAAGGCTTCGGCAATGCGTTCCTCGAGGCGATCTTCTATCGCAAGCCCATCATGGTCAACCGTTACGCGATCTATGCGCAGGATATCGAGCCGCTCGGCTTCAAGACGACTGCCATAGACGGCTACATGACCGACGACGCGCTCAATGACGTCATGCAGATCCTCGGGAACCCTGAGGAGGCGCGGCAGCGGGCCGATACGAACCTTGCGCTCGGCAAGCGATTCTTGTCCTATGACGTACTCAGGAAGCGCCTGCCCTTCATCTTCATGAATTTCGGAGCCGTATCCTGAATCGGCCACGGCGCCTGAGCATTATCGCATCTGCGGGGCATACCTCGTGGCAACAGTAGCAGCGAATGCACGTGTCGTAGTCGACGGCCGGCGCCGGCTTGCCATCGCTGAATGACAGGGACTTGGCCGGGCAAATCTCGACGCAGCCGGCGCAGCGGATACAACGCTCGTCGGAGAAGAAGGGGCGTGCGACGGTGAGGTCCCGGACCAGGCCGTGCATCCACCCGGGCATGTGTTTGTGGAAAAAATCGTTCTCCCTGAGTACGTGGACCAGTTCGAACGGGCGTACCATTCGTGCCGCGGGATCCTCGCCGGCCGTCCGTATCGCTTCAGGGACGAGACCGTAGCGTCCGTCGCGGGCTGCCAGGCCCAAGTACGGTATGTCGTGCGGGTCGTAGCCGATCAGGCGCGCTGCCACCCAGTCGAGCGCGAAGGCGTTGCCCGAGGCCATCACGAGGCCGATGTGCCGGGGGCGTCCGTTGTTGGGGCCGAGCCCCTCCATGCCGACAATCGCATCCATGATGTTGAACGCAGGCCGTACCGCCAGATACAGGTCGGCCAGCATTGCCGCAAATTCCTGCCTCCCGGGAAAGCGGAGGTGAAACGCACTTTTGCTCAGACCGGGAATGCAGCCGAAAAGATTCTTGACCGCCCCGGTATAATACATAAGGCCATGGGTCTTGAGTTTGGGCAGATTGATGATCGCGTCGGCTTCCACGACGGCGCGTGCAAGGTTGAAGCGCCGCACCAGGCTGCCGTCGGGAACTTCTACGCTTACCTGCTCGCTGAAATCCGCCCATGATGCGCCTTCCTCTTGGACGACACTATCCAAACCCGTTTTTGCGCCTACGGGAGCCAGCGCCTGCCAGCCGGGCGAGTCTCCGACGAGAATCCTTGCCGCACCTGCCGATCTGGCAAGACGTATCGCGGCCCGCACGATGGCGGGATGCGTGGTAGCTGCTCGGTCGGGCTCGGAAGCCAGGACGAGGTTTGGCTTGAGCAGGACTGTCGCGCCGGATAAGCCGGATAGCCCGGCGCCGTCGGCAGCTGCCTTCACGGCTCGGTCAACGCTATCCTGGTTATAGCTCCGGCAGTCCTCAAGGGTTACCAGAGATTCATTGGCATGAACTACCATAGACCGCCGGTCAGCGAGAGGCCCGCCCGCCAAGACACGTCGTCCGGCGCCCAGGCTATCGTTCCGTACAGGATAAAGGAAAGCGGAAGCCCGGCCGGTATAAACCTCAGTTCCGCGGTCGACTCGACAGGCCATGCGGGTACCAAGCCATCGGCAAGGTCGCCGGTACGCCCATGGACAGACAGCGCTCCGCCGAGAGCGAAGGTGGAAACCGCGAGGGAGGCGCCAAGGCCTCCTTTCATGGCGAAGCCGTCCTCCCATACCGCGGTGATGTCGGGAGACAGGCTCAGGTTGAAAAACTTGGTGCCAGCACCGAGTGGCAACGAGAGCCTGATCCAGGATGGATTCCCGTTCGTGGAAGCGGACAGCCCGGCGTCAAGGGCGACTGCAGCCCCGAAGGGCTGCGGTAGGGTGGTCGCATAGCGCGCGCCCGCAAGGAGCGTACCATCGTTCCCGTCGGCGGATGCGCTGACGCCCAGGCCAATGTCCAGGATTTTTTCCAGGATCAGGGCGATGCCCAGATGCGCGCCGCCGGTCACTGTCCCGGCGGAGTCGCCGGCGAACGTGGCTCCGACGCTTACACCGAGCGAGGATGTCGCGGCCGGAAAGGCATCGGGAACCAGCACGCTCCCGGGGATGACCCCGAAACGCCCGTCGGGAACGATGACGAGTGAAGAATCGATGCGTACCATTTCAGTAAAATCGAAGGAATCCTGAAGGGATTCGATACCCGGCTCGGCGGCCGCGTCAAGGTCGATGGCGTACGAGTCGTCTGGAAGGGGTTGCCCATTGGCATCGCGGCCGTTCCACTCAACGTGCTGCGCCCAATCAACGAAGGGTCCGAGTTCCCACGAGGCTACGATCGTACCGTCGGGAGCGGATATCCGGATGCTCGCCCGGCCCGGGGCGCTTGCCTGGAAGGATATCCTGGTCGACCCGAGTATGCCTGCATTGAGCGGATTGAAACGAGTGTGCGAGAGCGAGAAATCGTATATTTCAAAGGGCGCCCGGTCGAGCGCGACGCTCAGCGATGCAAGTAATCGTTCCGGAACGAAAACAGAATAGGTTTGCGACCGGTAACCGAAGGCCCTGACCTCGATATCGCGCTGACCTGCGGCCACCTGCAGTATGCCGGGTTTGAAGCTTTCCCCTTCGATGACGACTTCGGCCCATGCGGGTTGGGTCGAAATCGACAGGTAGCCCGTCTTGAGTTCAAGGGCGGCCGTCAGCGTCGTCCGGGTATCGGGGGCCAGGACCAGGTCGATGGCCATGTCGGAATACCCGTCCTTGCGCAGGATGAGCGAATGGGCGCCCGGGGACAGTCCCTTCAAGTCGATTGGGGCGATGCCCCGCCGGACATAGTCAAGATATACTTCGACGCCTCGCTGCTCGCAATGCACGGATAGTTCCGAAGAGCCGCCGAGATCCACGGACTCCACCTCCACGAGGGGCAGGGGAGCCGCGGCAAAGGCCGCCAGCGCGGCGCCAGCCAGGAGCATGGCCGTCAAGAATGAACGTTTCATGGAAGATACTCTATCCCAAGCGTTGCCGACGCTCAAGCGGGCAGGATCAGGTTGCGCTTGTAGCTCGGCCGGAAGATTATACACTTGCCTGAAGGAGGATCACCGTGGTCCTGGTCGACATGGATCTCGGCGGGGCCAACCTGCATACCTGTCTCGGCGTGCGCAATTGGTATTCGGGCGTCGGTTCAATCGTATGGAGGAAGGAAACGAATCTCGAGGCACTGGTCGTACCGACCGACTTGAACAGGCTCTTTCTGGTGCCGGGTGACAACCGCCTGCATACCCGGAGCGCCGTCAAGCTGGCGCTTCAGGATACGAGGGCGGAGATTCCCGCGTATTGAAGCCCGGCTCCCGCCAGGCAGAATACATGCCAGAGAGCTCCTGAGTACGGGAAATCGTCCTTTCCCCTGAACATGATGGCGACGAGGTAGAGGGCCCCGCCCGAGAACAACCAGGTGAACGAGAGTTCGCCCAGGGCTTCCCGGATTTGCGGCAGTACCGGCAGGATGACGAAGAAGAACGTGTAACCCAGCGATATGGCGTAGCGCCTGAACCAACCCACAATGGCGAGATACAGCAGGAACCCGACGAATGCGTAACCCCAGGCTATGCCGAACAGTATCCAGCGGGTCGCTCCCTCGAGCACCGAGAAGGCGATGGGCATGACCAGCCCCGCGGGCAGGAAGAATGTGCCTGCCTCGTCCAAGGCTCGCAGGGCACCGTGTCTACCGGCAAAGGCCGCTACCGACGCCAGGACGAAACGGTAGATCACGCAGGCACCGTACAGGGACACGGCAACGATGAAGGCGGCGCCTACGCTGCCTTGGCTCAAGGCCAATGAAGATCGTATGACCAGTACCACGAAACCGGCGATCGCAAATGCCGAGGCGATTATGTTGACCACGCCCGAGGCCACATCATTCCTGAATGCTGCTTTTTCGGCGATGTGCGTCTGGTCGCGCGCCGCACCGATTTGCCCGAGTCGAGTCGGGCGGGAGAGTATGCGGGGATTTGGGGCGTCGACGCGATTGCTCATATGAACAAGAGTATCCCAAACCGGATACCCTGTCACTATGGACCGTTTTCCATCGGGACCTGCGCCTTT